>NZ_JBHXME010000311.1:0-4666 GCF_042721125.1 Streptomyces sp. NPDC058469 | reverse complement strand
CTTCTTGGCCGCCGCCGCTTCGGCCTGAACGGCCTCGTCCTCAAGCGCCGGACGGGCTGAAAGATCAAGCGCTGGCCGGCGAGAACTCAGCCCCTCCGGCGTTTGAGGAGCGGGGGCTGGGGCGGAGCCCCAGAAGGATGGGACGGGTAGGGGCGGCGGGGGCGAGAATCCTCAGTCCAGCAACCCGTACCGCATCGCACTCGTCACAGCGGCCGTGCGATCGTCGACGCCCAACTTGCCGAAGACACGCAGCAGATGGGTCTTCACCGTCGACTCCCCGATGTACAGCCGCCGCCCGATCTCCGCGTTCGTGCACCCCTCCGCCACCAACCGCAACACCGCGGTCTCCCGCTCGGACAGCCGAGGCCGCTCCGGCTTCGTCCGCAGCTGGTCCACCAACCGCGCCGCCACAGACGGCGCCAGCACCGTCTCGCCCCGCGCGGCGGCCCGTACCGCGTCCGCCAGTTCGCCCCGCGGCAGATCCTTCAGCAGATAGCCCGCCGCCCCCGCCTCCACGGCCCGCAAGATGTCCCGGTCCGTCTCATACGTCGTGAGGACGATCACCCGGCACGGCAACCCGGCCGCGCTCATCCGCACGATGGAGTCGACGCCCCCGCCGCCCGGCATGCGCAGGTCCATCAGGACGATGTCGGGGCGGAGTTCGGCGGCCAGTGCCTCCGCCTGCGGCCCGCTGGACGCGTCGGCGACGACGTCGAGGTCCGGTTCGGCGCTGAGCATGGCGCGCAGGCCCTCCCGTACGACGGGATGGTCGTCGGCCAGGATGATCCGGATCATCGGGAACTCCTTGTGGGGGACACGGGAGACACGGGAGACACGGGTGAGACAGGCAGCCGTACCGTCACCGTCGTCCCCTCGCCCGCCGCGCTCCGCACCACCGCCGTCCCGCCCACCTCGGCCGCCCGGGTCCGCAGCCCCGCCAGACCGTAGCCGCCGGACACCGCACCCGGGTCGAAACCGCACCCGTCGTCCCGTACCGACACGGTGAGTTGCTCGTCGGCGTACATCAGCGTGAGGTTCACCTTCGCGGAACTCCCGGCGTGTTTGCGGGCGTTGGCGAGCGCCTCCTGGCAGGAGCGCAGGGCCACGACCTCCGGTCCGGCGGGCAACGCGCGTACCGGGCCGGCGACTTGGAGTGTCGCGTCATGGCGGGCGGCGAGTCGGCGCAGGGCGTCCGAGAGGGACGCGCCCTCCAGGTCGGCCGGTGTGCCGCCGGCGACCAGGGCGCGGGCCTCGGCGAGGTTCTGGCGGGCGGTCTCGTCCATCAGGGCGAGATGGCGGCGGGCCTGGGGCAGGTCGTCGTCCAGCTCGGCCTCCACCGCCTGGGTCAGCATCAGCAGGCTGGTGAAGCCCTGGGCGAGGGTGTCGTGGATCTCGCGGGCCATGCGTTCGCGTTCGGCGAGGGCGCCGTGCGCCGACGACAGCCGGGAGACCTCGTGGCGGCTGGCGTCCAGTTCGGCTATCAACTCCGCGCGCTCCTGGCTCTGTTCGATGACGCGGATGATCCAGGTGCCGAGGGCCATCGAGAAGACCAGGGTGACCACGGCGAAGACCGAATTGAAGAACACGTCCTGCGCGCCCGGCCACCACAGCAGTGTCCAGCCGATCACGGGCGCGATGTTGATCACGGTGACCGCGATCAGCGCCCAGCGCAGGCGCAGCACCATGAAGCAGGGCGGGACGAGGGCGAAGGCCAGCAATCGGGTCTCGCCGACCAGGACCGCCGACGGCAGGAACAGGGTCATCTCCGCGACCAGGTAGCCGACGGCCCGTCGTTCGTCCGGTGGGTCGCCCTGCAGGACCGGGCGCCCGACCCAGACGTAGAGCGGGATCAGCGGGACGAGCAGCGCGGCGGCCGTGACGCGTACCGGCCACCCCGGATGGCTCGTGCCGAGCACGAACACCAGGGTGGCCAGCCAGATCAGGGCGAAGTACGTGTCCCAGAGCCGGAACGAACGGTCCCAGGTGTACGAGCCTGCAGCCCCGTGCGGAGCGGTCATCCGTCGCGCCGGTTCTTCCACCGGAAGGTCAGCAGGCACAGCAGCAATCCTCCGACGCACCACGCCCCGAGCACCAGCGCGATCTTCCCGAACTCCCAGCTCCCGGCCTGTTCCAGCACCTGGGCCGACGAGGGCAGGAACACCCCGCGCAGCCCCTGGCACATCCACTTCAGTGGGAACAGGGCGCCGATGTTGAGCATCCAGTCCGGGATGGTGTCGATGGAGATGTACACCCCGGAGATGAACTGCAGGACCAGGAAGGGGAGTACGACCACGGAGGTCGCGCTCTTGCCGGACTTCGGGACCGAGCTGACCGCGATGCCGAGCAGTGCGCACGCCGTCAGACCGAGCACGAAGATCCACCCGAAGTCCAGCCACTTCACCGCGGACGTGGGCAGATCCACGCCGTAGAGGGTGGTGCCGACGAGGAGGAGGATCGCCGTCTCCATCAGGCCCGTGACCAGAACCAGCCAGATCTTGCCGAGGAAGTACGCGGCCGGTGGCATCGGAGTGCCGCTCAGCCGGCGCAGCACCTTCTCGTCGCGTTCGATGGCGATCGAGATGCCGAGGGACTGGAAACTCGTCGACATGATGCCGGCGGCCATCATCGCCGGGACGTAGAGCTGGGAGGCGGTGACGCCCGCGCCCCGGACGTCGTCCTTGAAGATCGACGCGAACAGGAACAGGAAGACGACCGGGAAGGCGAAGGTGAACACCACCTGGTCGCGCTGCCGGAAGAACTGTTTGAGTTCCAGCGAACCGCGCCGCAGCCCGAGACCCCAGGCGCTGGGCAGCCGGTCTCCGGAGGTCTTCGTGCGGGGTCGTAGAACGGTTGCGGTCGTGCTCATCGCGCGTCCTCCTGTCCGGTCAGCCGGAGGTAGACGTCCTCCAGGGTGGGGCGCCTCACCAGCAGCCCGGGGATCTCGCCGTCGAAGCGGTGCGTGAGTTCGGCTACGACCTTGGTCGGAGTGTCCGTGTGCTCCGCGCGCGGGGTGCCGTCCGGTTCCGTCCACTCGACCGTCGCTCCGGTGCCGTGGCGCTCGCGCAGGGCGGCCGGTTCGCCCTCGGCGACGACGCGGCCCTTGGCGACGATGGCCAGGCGGTCGGCGAGGTTCTCCGCCTCCTCCAGATAGTGGGTGGTGAGGAGGATGGTGGTGCCCTCGTCGGCGAGCTTGCGGATCAGGTCCCAGAACTGGCGCCGGGCAGCCGGGTCGAAACCGGTCGTCGGCTCGTCCAGGAGCAGGAGTTCCGGACCGCCGATCACCCCCAGGGCCACGTCGAGACGCCTGCGCTGTCCGCCCGACAGTGCCTTGATGCGGCTGTCCACCTTGGCCTCCAGACCCACCAGGCCGATGACCTCGTCGGGGTCGCGCGGCCGGGGGTAGTAGCGGGCGAAGTGCCGTACGGTCTCGCCGACCGTCAACTCCGCGGGTGCCGATTCGTCCTGCCAGACGATGCCGACCCGCGAACGCCACGCGCGTGTGCCCGTAGCCGGGTCCGAGCCGAGCACCGAGACCTCGCCCGCGTCCCGGCCGCGGTTGCCCTGGAGGATCTCGACCGTAGTGCTCTTGCCCGCGCCATTGGGCCCGAGCAGGCCGAACACCTCTCCCGTGCGGATCTCCAGGTCGATTCCGTCTACGGCGGTCACGTCCCCGTACTGCTTGCGCAGCCCCCGCACATCCACTGCGAGTTCGTTCGCCTGTGTTGTCATGCCACGAGCATCGTCCGGAATCGAGCGCTCAGGGACGACCGTGCGTACTTCCTTATGTCCACCGAACGGTGGACAGAGGTGCGCGTGCGGCACAATGGCCCTGCCCGAAGAAGGTCCAACTCTCAAGTTACGGATCGGCGTGATGAGCAAGACGACAGTGAAGGACGTCTCCACCGACTCCGAGCCGGAGCACACGGCCGCCGAGCCGCGCACGGTGGGCAGCAGCCGCGCCTTCGCCGTGCTGCTGGTGATCACCGGAGCGGCCGGACTGCTCGCCGCGTGGGTCATCACGATCGACAAGTTCAAGATCCTTGAGGGCAAGCTCGCGGGCAAGACGTTCACCCCGAGCTGCAGCATCAACCCGATCGTGTCCTGCGGCAGCGTCATGGAGAGCAAGCAGGCCGCCGCCTTCGGCTTCCCCAACCCGATGCTCGGCCTGGTCGCCTACGGCATCGTCATCTGCGTCGGCGTCAGCCTGCTGACCCGGGTGCAGTTCCCGCGCTGGTACTGGCTGACCTTCAACTTCGGCACGCTCTTCGGGGTGGCCTTCTGCACCTGGCTGCAGTTCCAGTCCCTGTACCGGATCAACGCGCTGTGCCTGTGGTGCTCGCTGGCCTGGGTCGCCACGATCACCATGTTCTGGTACGTCACCTCGTTCAACATCCGCAACAACTTCCTGAAGGCCCCACGCCCGGTCAAGAACTTCCTGGGCGAGTTCACCTGGGTTCTCCCTGTCACCCACGTCGGCATCATCGCCATGCTGATCCTGACCCGCTGGGGCACCCAGCTCTGGGCCTAGGACCTGTCCGGCGGATCATGCCGCAGACGCGGGGCGTGGCACGCGCTCCCCCACTGCCTTAAGGGCGTGGGGGGACCCCCAGCCGAGTTGTAGTCGGTTGCAGATGCTCCGCGTCGCCGCCCTCCTCCGCCTTGCAGC
>NZ_JBHXME010000310.1:0-4776 GCF_042721125.1 Streptomyces sp. NPDC058469 | reverse complement strand
GGCCCGGAGACCGATGTCTCCGGGCCCCTTCCGCGTGCTCGTCGGCCGGTGCGGACTCCGCGGCGGCCGCGGTGACGGTGGCGGTCGTGTCTCTGGCTGGGTTCATGCGGTGCCCTGTCGGATCGATCGCGGCGGCACAGGCCGTTGACGATCACGACTCGTGTGGAAAGGAGTTGGTTGTGCTGATCTTTGCCTTCTCATGAACTCCCGTTGAGTGGAGGGTCCGTAAAGAGCGTTTGGATGGGGTTTTGCAGTGTCTCCACATACCAAACGGAACGTGGCGTTGCCATCTCGTTAAGTAGTTCCGCTTGACGCCGGTGGTCGCGGACGCGTTGGCTTTTCAGTCACCTGGGTTGCAATGCTGCACCCTCGTCCGCACGGCACCAGAAGTGAGCTCCCAATGCGTCGTATCGCCATATCCGTGGCCGCGTCCTCGCTGGCCCTCCCCCTGGCCGCCTGTGGCGTGCTCAGCTCGTCGGGGAGCAGTGCGGGCGCGACTCCGGCGAAGGGCAACGACATCACGGTGGGCGTCCTCATGCCCGAGAAGACGAACACGCGGTACGCGGAGTTCGACTTCCCGATCATGAAGGCGAAGATCCAGGAACTCACCGCGAACAAGGGCAAGGCCGAGTACGAGAACGCCAGTGGCGTCGCGGCCACGCAGGACAAGCAGATGCAGAAGATGATCGACGACAAGGTCGACATCATCGTGCTCGACGCCGTCGACTCGCACCTCATCCGGACCATGGTGAAGAAGGCCAAGACCGCCGGCATTCCGGTCATCGCCTACGACCGGCTGGCCGAGGGGCCGATCGACGCGTACGTCTCCTTCGACGGCGAACTGGTCGGCGAGGTGCAGGGCCGCTCCCTGGTCGAGGCGCTGGGCAGCAACGTGGACACCTCCGACAAGATCGTCATGATCAACGGTTCGCCGACCGACCCCAACGCCGCGGTGTTCAAGGGCGGGGCGCTGTCCGAGCTGCAGGGCAAGGTGACGATCGCCGAGAGCTACAACACCAAGGCCTGGGACCCCGACATCGCGAAGTCGGAGATGACCGAGGCGATCAACAAGCTCGGCAAGAACAACATCGCAGCGGTGTACTCCGCCAACGACGCCATGGCCGGCGGCATCATCAAGGCCCTGAAGGCGGCGGGCCTGACGAAGATCCCGCCCGTCACCGGCCAGGACGCCGAACTCACCGCCGTGCAGCGGATCGTCACCGGCGAGCAGTACATGAGCGTCTACAAGCCGTACCCCGACCTCGCCGAGGCCGCCGCGAAGATCGCGGTCGCCAAGGTCCAGGGCAGCGACATCGAGTTCGACGCCCTGACCCGTGACACGGTCGACAGCCCCACGAACAAGAAGATCCCCTCGCAGCTGGTGTCCGTGGTCGCGCTGACCCAGGACAACATCAAGTCGACGGTGGTCGCGGACGGGATCTACAAGATCTCCGACATCTGCACGGCCGACTACAAGTCCGCGTGCTCGTCCATCGGACTGAAGTAGGCCGGCTTCGGCCGGACGCTTCGACGGCCTGCGGGGCGCCGTCGTCGCTGCCCGCGTACGCGACTCCGGTCGCGGGTACCAAGCCGGACCAAGCCGGATGTCAGCCGCGGGACTTGAGGTGCCGCAGCAGGGCGGCGAGGCCCTCGGGGGCGGTGGCCAGAATGACGTCCGGGGTGTCGCTCTCGCGGAGGCGGATCGTTCTGGCGGGGGCGGGGGCGGGGGCGGGGGCGGGGGCGACGTAGACGCAGTTCGCCTGATCTTCGCTGAACGTCGACTTCTGCCATTGCAGTTCGGACATCGTCAGTGCTCCTGGAGGCTGTAGAGCAGGTGCTGGACCAGACCCAGGGAGTCGCGTGACTCGCGGGTGGCTGCCGGTACGCCCGGGTCGACCGGCGGCAGGGACGCGGCGGCGAGACGGCCGAATCGGGTGCCGTACTTGTCCACCGCGTCGTTCTCGTGCACGTACTGGGAGGAGCCGGGGGTCTCCACGAGGACGGTCTCCAGCGCCGATCCGTGGGACTCGACCAACAGGAACGGTGTGCTGAACGCGGAGAGGCCCTCTGCGGTGAACGGCAGGACCTGGATCGTGACATGGGGCAGCTCCGCCATGCGGATGAGATGCAACAGCTGCCGACGCATGACGGGCGCACCGCCGAATCGAACGTGCAGCGCGGCCTCATGGATCACCGCGTGCAGGGCAGGGGGCTGTTCCCGGGTGAGGATCCGCTGACGTTCGGCGCGGAACTGCACCGCCTGTTCCAGGGCGCTTGATGGCTGTTCGGCCTGGGTGGAGCGGAAGATCGAGCGGGTGTACTCGGTGGTCTGAAGGATGCCCGGGATGAACAGTGACTCGTACGAGAAGAGGGCATCGGCGGCTGCTTCGAGTTCCGCGAGGTCCAGCACGGCTTGACCGAGTTCGCGGCGGTATGCCGTCCACCACCCTTTGCCGTTGTCGTCGCCCATGGTGATCAGGGCCTCGATGAGAGGTTCCCGTGCGCTCCCATATGAGTGGCATAGTGCGCGCACCTTGTCGGCCGGAATAGCGGTGCGCCCGGCCTCGACGTGTCCGAGGTGGGCGCGCCCCATGTTGATGAACTCGCCGCCCTCCGTAACGGAATAGCCGGCCTGCTCGCGCAGTTTGCGCAATTCCGCGCCAAGACGGCGCTGTCGTTCGGTGGTGCTGGTGCGGAGTGCCAACGTGCGTCCTCTTCCGGCTGGTTGGCGTCAGTGTGCCCTGCATGAGCTGCGAGGTCCACCGAATCTGACGAATGGGTTGCACGCGGTATCCCTCACTCCCTACTGTAAGTGCGTGGTCGGTAACACACCGAAACCGCTCAACTCCCCCTGCCTATAAGCCGACAGTGCACCCGCCCCTCCCTCCAGGCGTGCGCGGGCATCGCCATCGCCGGACACGGGCCCCCTCGTACGCAGGAGACGACAGCCATGGACCCAGCCCGCCGTGCCGCCCACCGCCCGACCCAACTCACCCACGACTACAGCCTCTTCGCCCCCGCCGACGCCACCGCACCCCGCGTCTGCCGGGACTTCGTACGCGCCGTCCTCTTCACCCACGACCGCGAACCCCTCGTCATGCCGGCGGCCCTGTGCACCTCGGAACTCGTCACCAACGTCCACCTGCACACGAAGGGTTCCGCGATGATCCGCCTCCGGCTCGGCCCGGCCCGCCTCCGTGTCAGCGTCTTCGACGAGAGTCCGGACCCGCCCCTCGTCGCGCACGCCGCCGCCGGGGCGATCGCCTGCTGGGGACGGGGACTGGCCCTCGTCGAGGAGATGGCGGACGCGTGGGGCGTCGCGGGCGACAGGGCGGGGCGGTTCGCGAAGGGGGTGTGGTTCGAGCTGGGTGGGGACGATGGATCGTTCCGTCTTCACTCGAACGGGTGAAGTGGGTTTATTACCCCTGGTCAGCCCCACTGCCGTACCTACCGTGATCGCGTCGCTTGTGCCCCAGGGGACGCCAAGCCCACACTTGAGGAGGTGATGCCGCCATGACCGCTCTTGCGCACGAGAGGCCCGAGACCATGACTGAGACCAGGACCGAGTCCGTGTCCCTGTCGGAGAACGGACCCGAGCTGGACGAGGTCCTGTGGCAGGCATGGAAAGCCATGGAACTCCCCGAGGGCTACCGCGCTGAGATCATCGAGGGAGCCATCGAGGTGTCGCCCACCGGCCGCTACTCGCACAGCCAGATCGTCTTCCTGCTGAAGGAGGCGCTGGGAGAGTTCCTCAGGGGCGGGGATTTCGCCGCCCGGAACGACACGAACGTCATCCACGGAGCCTCGGCATGGGTGCCGGACATGTTGGTCGTCGCCAGAGATCCAGAGCGCTACGTGACAGACGACGGACTCGGCCTGACGGCTGCGGGCGTGCGGGCCGTCTTCGAAGTCGTCTCGCCCGGCAAGCGCAGTCAGGACCGCGACCGTGTCAAGAAGCGCCGTGAATACGCGCGAGCCGGCATCCCGGTCTACGTCGTCATCGACGACTACGACGACCACGGCACCGTCACTGTCCTGACCGACCCCGAACCCGACAAGGCCGACTGGCTCGATGCCCACCGCGTCCCCTACGGCACCGAGGTCACCATCCCCTCAGGCCCCGCCAAGGGCTTCCTGATCGGCGAGGCGATCACCGGCCCGAAGCGGGGCTGAGACAGGACACGGCCCGGGGTCACGCCACCCGCGTGAACTCCACCGTCACCTCCGGCGGCCCTCCCGCCACCCCCCGGTAGATCCCCTTGTGCGGGGTCACGTCGTCGTAGTCGCGCCCCCTCCCGACCACCACATGGGACTCGTCGGGCCGGGTCCGGTTCGTGGGGTCGTAGCCGCACCAGTCGCCCGCCCAGTACTCGACCCAGGCGTGGCTCTGGCCGGCCACCGGGCGGTGCAGTTCCGCCTCGCGCTCGGGGTGGAGGTAGCCGGAGACGTAGCGCGTGGGCAGGCCCAGGCCGCGCAGCAGGGCGATGGTCACATGGGCGATGTCCTGGCAGACGCCGGCGCCCTGTTCCCAGGCCTCGGCGGCGGAGGTGTTCACGCCGGTGACGCCGGGGAGGTAGGCGACCCGGTCGGCGACCAGCGCGGAGACCGCCACCGCCGTCTCGTGCGGGTCGAGCCCTACGGCCGCCTTGCGCGCCTTCTTCAGCAGCTTGGGCGGGACCGTCGTACGGACCGTGGGGCCGGCGAACTCCAACAGGCGGGAGTTCGTGGTCCGTTCGGTCACCTCCCGCCAGGTGGGGGAGAGGTGGGGTTCGAGGT
>NZ_JBHXME010000309.1:0-5032 GCF_042721125.1 Streptomyces sp. NPDC058469 | reverse complement strand
GTCGTCGCCGACGGCGCGGCCGGCGACGACAGCGCCGCCCAGGGCCAGCAACCCGCAGACGGCGGCGGTCGCGCCGCGCTGCGTGCCAGAGCCACCGGGCAGCAGCAGTACGGTCAACACGGCTGCCAGCAGCAGGAGTCCGACCGCGAGCAGCAGTCGTTTCGACGCACCTGGGTACCAGGCGCCGCCCTGTCGTTCCAGGGACGCGCCGATGCCGTCGACGAGGTCGTCGAAGTGCGCCTCCGGCAGCACCTCGCCCCCGGGCCGCAGGAAGAGGATCTCGCCGTCGCGCAGTTCAAGGGCACCCAGAGTGCTCTCCCCGTCGAGGGGGGCACCACCGAGCCGCTGGATCACCCAGCCGCCGTGGTCCACGGACGCCTCGTGGGTGTCGGCCCCCAGGTAGCCGACAAGGGCGGGAAGAAGGTCGGCGACGGGAATGTCGGCGGGTACGGCGAGATCCGTGGCGCGATCGGGCAGATGCACGCGGATGCGGCACAGGGACGCTGAGGAGAGCTCGGGCATCGATCGCCGGCCTTCCGAATCGGTAATGCGGGACGGACGGTTCGGGTCCACTGACTGGGAGTTGGAGGCCGTCCGGTGGGAACGCCGGTGCGACCCCACGCGCAGCGCGGCATTGCGCGCCGGGCAACGTGGCCGGGCTGCACGTTACTTGTCGCCGTCCCTCGTCATCGCCGCTCCGCGCCCGACCGCCCGAGGCCCGGATGCCACACCGAAACGCGCGGCCGTGCACGGGTCATCGCGGGCGCGACACTCCTGCTCACCCGCTACGGCCAGGGGTTTCGGGCCGTTCGATGCCTCGCCAAGACGACCCGGACGTATGCGGGTCCGCAGGTCCGCACCCCGTCGCACCGCACTGCCCGACCGAACCGCACAGTCTGCCCGAAGGGGCTCGTGGCCACGGACCCCTGCGACGGCGGTGTCATTCTGGGCCGGGCATCCGTCTTCCCGGCGTCGACAGCCCACGCACCCCCCTTGAATGGAGTCTCCGTTGAGCGTGGTCCTCTTCCGCCGTCCGGCCCGGCGGCACGGCCCCCAGGCGCCCTCGGGCGAGCTGAGCCTTCAGGAGCCGCCCGCCATCACCGAGGTGCAGCCGGACAGTTCGGCCGTGTGGACCGCGCTACCCACCGCGATGATGTCGATGGCGATGCTGATGATGTTCATCCGCCCGGGCTCGTCCGGTGTCTTCATGTACGTGGCCATGGGCATGATGATGGCGGCCGGTGTCGCGATGGCCGTGGGCCAGGTGATGAAGAAGCGCAGCGACCGGCGCAACGCTTCCAACGGACAGCGCCGCGACTATCTGCGTTATCTCTCCCAGGTACGTCGCAAGGTCCGCAAGGCCGTCGTGGAGCAGCAGGAGGCCCTCGCCTGGCGGCATCCCGACCCGCGGGTGCTGTGGTCGCTGGCGAACACCAGCCGGCTGTGGGAGCGCCGGCCGGCCGACGAGGATTTCGGCGAGGCCCGGGTCGCGGTCGGTGACCAGCAGTTGGGGCTACGGCTCACTCCCGTGTCCACCCGACCCGTGGAGGATCTGGAGCCGCTCGCGGCGCACGCCCTGCGCAGTTTCCTCCGCGCCTACACGACTGTCCCCGACCAGCCCATCGCCGTATATCTGCGAGCCTGGTCGCGGATCCTGCTGCGGGGCGACGAGGACACCAAGCGTGCGTTGACGCGGGCCATGCTCGGCCAACTGGCCACCATGCACAGCCCGGACGACCTGTGGATCGCCCTCTGCGTCGGCGACGAGCAGCGTGCGCACTGGGACTGGGTCAAGTGGCTGCCGCACTGTCTGCACCCCCAGGAGAACGACGGCGCGGGCCAGGCCCGCATGGTGGCGCCCGCCCTGCCCGAGCTGGAGGACCTGCTGGGCGCCGACTTCCCCGAACGGCCCTCATTCGACCCGGCCGCGGTGCCGGGGCGTGAGGAGCCGCTGGTGATCGTGGTCGTCGACGGCGGCACGGTCCCCTCCGGGCACCGCTTCGACGGCTCGGGCTTCCGTAACGCCATGATCCTGGACCTCTCCGACGCGCTGCGGTGGCGTCCGGGGCGCACCACCCTGCGGCTGGACGCCCAGCCGGGCTCCCTGTCGCTGGTGCGCACCGACCGCAACCGCCGCGAACAGAGCACCTCGCTGGGCCGTCCCGACCAGTTGGGGTTGGTCGAGGCGCGCGCCCTCGCGGCGGCCCTCAGCCCCTTCCGCAGCAGCGTGGGCGGCGACGGAGACGAGAATCCCGACAAGGACGTGCAGCTCTCGGCGTTGCTCGGCATCACCGATCTGCGCTCCTTCGACCCGCGCACGTTGTGGGCGAAGCGCACTGAGTCGAACCGCCTGCGGGTACCGATCGCGGTTGCCTCCAACGGGACGACCATCGACCTGGACATCAAGGAGTCGGCGCTCGGCGGCATGGGCCCGCACGGCATGCTGATCGGCGCCACCGGCTCCGGCAAGAGCGAACTGCTGCGCACCCTGGTCCTCGGCCTGGCGCTGACGCATTCCTCGGAGAGCCTGAACTTCGTCCTGGTCGACTTCAAGGGCGGCGCGACCTTCCTCGGACTCGACGAGCTGCCGCACACCTCCGCCGTCATCACCAACCTCGCCGACGAGGTGGCGTTGGTGGGACGTATGCAGGACGCCATCCACGGCGAGCTGATGCGCCGCCAGGAACTCCTGCGCCAGGCAGGCAACTACGCCTCGGTCCTTGAGTACGAGAGGGCGCGGGCGGCCGGCACGCAGCTGCGACCGCTGGCCAGCCTGTTCGTGGTCGTCGACGAGTTCTCCGAACTACTCTCCGCACACCGGGAGTTCATGGATCTCTTCGTGATGATCGGGCGGCTGGGCCGGTCGCTGGGTGTGCATCTGCTGCTAGCCTCCCAGCGCCTCGACGAGGGCCGCATCCACCAGTTGGAGGGGCATCTCTCCTACCGGATCGGGTTGCGTACCTTCTCGGCGATGGAGAGCCGCGGCGTGCTCGGCGTCACCGACGCCTATCAGCTGCCGCCGACCCCCGGTGTCGGCTACCTCAAGAGCGGTGTGGAGGAACTCACCCGCTTCCGTGCCGCGTACGTCTCCGGCGTCTACAAGGGCCGTACCCGCGAGTTGGCGCAGGAGCAGGCCGCCGCGCAGATCACCCCGTGGAGCACGGAGTGGATCGTGCCGCGGCGCACCGCGGAGTCGGAGGTACGGGCGACTCCCGAGGAGGAGCAGGAGACCCTGATGGCGCTGGCGTTGGAAAAGCTCCGGGACTCCGGGCCGCCCGCGCACCCCGTGTGGTTGCCTCCGCTGGATCTCTCCCCCTCCCTGGACCAGTTGCTGCCGCCCTTGGAGCCGCATCCGGAGCGTGGGCTGACAAGTTCGATGTCCGAGCTGCACGGGCGTCTCGCAGTGCCGCTGGGTGTCGTCGACCGGCCCTTCGACCAGCTGCGGGACCTGCTCACCGTGGACCTGTCCGGCGCGGGCGGACACATCGCCGTGGCCGGCGGCCCACAGAGCGGCAAGAGCAATCTGATCCGCTCCCTGATCACCTCGCTCTCCCTCACCCACACCCCGCGCGAAGTCCAGTTCTACGTCCTGGACTTCGGCGGCGGCACGCAGTCGGCACTCATCGGTCTGCCGCACGTCGGCGCGGTCACCGGCCGGCTGGATACCGAGCGAGTGAGCCGCACGCTCGCCGAGGTCACCACACTGTTGGCCCGGCGTGAGCGGTTCTTCCTGGCCGAGGGCATCGACTCGATGGCATCGTTCCGTCGCCGCCGCGCGGCCGGGGAGTTCCCCGAGGAGCACCACGGGGACGTGTTCCTGGTGGTGGACGGCTGGGGCACGGTCCGTCAGGACTTCGACACGCTCATCCCGGAGTTCAACCAACTCGGCCAGCGGGGACTCAACTTCGGCATCCACCTCGTCATCTCGACGACGCGGTGGATGGAACTCTCCCCGGCGGTGCGCGACTCGATGGGCACGCGGCTGGAACTGCGGCTGGGCGACCCGATGGACTCCGTCATCGACATCCGTCAGGCCAAGACCGTCCCGCAGAACGCGCCGGGGCGCGGCCTGACCGCGCAGAGCAAACTCCACTTCCTCGCGGCCCTCCCCCGCATCGACGGGCTGGAGGACACCGACGACCTCGGCGAGGGCGTGTCCTCCCTGGTCGCCGCGGTCGCTGAGACCTGGGGTCGGCGCCCGGCGGCTCCGCCCGTGCGGATGCTGCCCACCGAACTCCCCGCCGCGACGCTGCCCGCTCCCGAGGGCAACCGGATGGCCCTCGGGCTGTTCGAGGCCGACCTGGAACCGGCCTGGCACGACTTCTCGGAGAGCCCGCACCTGCTGGTGATCGGCGACTCGGAGAGCGGCAAGACCAACCTGCTGCGGCTCATCGCCCGTTCCGTGGCCGCCCGTTACACCCCCGACGAGGCCCGCATCCTGCTCGTCGACTACCGCAGGACCCTGGCGGAGACGGTCCCGGAGGAGCACCTTCTGGGTCAGGCCATGTCCTCGGACGCGCTGAAGGACCTGCTGTCGGGCGTCGCCCCGGCGATCGCCCAACGCGTCCCCGGCACAGACATCACGCCGTCGCGGATGCGCCAGGCGGACTGGTGGCAGGGCCCACGGCTCTTCATTCTGGTCGACGACTACGAGATGGTCGGCAACAGCTTCAACAACCCTTTCGAGCCGCTGATCGAACACCTCACCCTGGGTTACGAGATGGGTATCCACATGGTGGTGGCGCGGGCCGCGAGCGGGGCGGGGCGCAGCGCCGCCGACCCGCTGGTGCGACGCCTGATGGAGGTCAACAGCTCCGGCCTGCTGATGTCCTGTCCCCCGGCCGAGGGCCAGCTGCTGGGCAACGTAAAGCCGCGACTGCTGCCCCCGGGCCGCGCCCTGCGGGTCGTTCGACGGAAGACGACGCTCATCCAGACCGCGATGGTGGAGAAGGACCTGGATCCGGCCGGGTCGCTGTGACGTGAAGGGCCGGCGGTCCGCCCTCTCGCGAGCAACGACTACCTGGGTCTGGCC
>NZ_JBHXME010000308.1:0-5306 GCF_042721125.1 Streptomyces sp. NPDC058469 | reverse complement strand
CTGGCGTTGATTTTTGGCACGCTGTTGAGTTCTCAAGGAACGGACGCTTCCTTTGTACTCACCCTCTCGGGCTTTCCTCCGGGCTTCCCTTCGGTGTTCCAAACTCTATCAGTGTTTTTCCGGCCCCCTGACCACCGTCCTACAGGCATGCAGAAGGTGACCCCGGGATAGGATCTGACAAGTTGGGTGCTGCCAGGCCAGGCAAAGACGCTTGGTCGCGTCACTCGGCCTCAAGCAGAAGTACGACTGTACATGCGGCCGTAGAGCAGGTGCAAATCGATTAGAGGTGTGGTCTAGACCACTAATCCGGACCTCTCAGGCGGAACCGGTACTACATATGACATACCCTGCTGCTCAGTGTGCCGTCCGGAACAGGTAGTGACGGCCCCATCACATTTCCACCCCTGGGAGGCTTCCCATGACCAGCGTGACGTCCCCTCTCGCAGGACGTGCCATCGGACTGGCCGAGGTGCCGGATCCGGTCTTCTCCGGAGCCATGGTCGGCCCCGGCACGGCCATCGACCCCGTACGTGAGCCTTCCGAGGCTGTCTCTCCCGTGGACGGAGTCATCGTCTCCCTCCACCCGCACGCCTTCGTCGTCGTGGACGATGAGGGACACGGCGTGCTCACTCACCTTGGTATCGACACCGTGCAGCTCAATGGCGAGGGCTTCGAGCTGCTCGTCAACAAGGGCGACACCGTGACCCGGGGCCAGAGCGTCGTGCGCTGGAACCCGGCCGCCGTCGAGGCCGCCGGCAAGTCCCCGGTGTGCCCGATCGTGGCTCTCGAAGCCACGGCCGATGGCCTCTCCGGTCTCCGCGAGGACGGCGATGTGAAGGCCGGCGACAGTCTCTTCACCTGGGAGTGACGTCAATGCCGTCGTATGACGGTGAGCAGGACAACCACCGCGGCGGCGGGACCCGCCGCACCGCACTATCGGAGACGGGTGAGATGGAGACAACGCTGCGAGGCGTCGGTGTGAGCCACGGTGTGGCGATCGGCGAGGTTCGGCACATGGGGACGGCGGTTCTGGAACCGCCTGCCAAGCAGATTCCGGTGGAGGACGCGGAGCGTGAACAGGGGCGCGCCCGCCAAGCCGTGGACGCTGTGGCGGCCGACCTGATGGCGCGCGGCAATCTGGCGGGGGGCGAAGCCCAGGCGGTGCTCGAGGCGCAGGCCATGATGGCCCAGGACCCCGAGCTGATGGTGGACGTGGAACGCCGTATCGCGGTCGGCAGTACCGCGGAGCGGGCCGTGTACGACGCCTTCGCCGCCTACCGTGCTCTGCTGGCCGGTGCCGGTGAGTATCTCGCCGGTCGGGTGGCCGACCTCGATGACGTGCGGAACCGTATCGTCGCCCGGTTGCTCGGGGTGCCGATGCCGGGTGTTCCGGACAGCGACGAGCCGTACGTCCTTATCGCTCGTGACCTGGCGCCTGCCGATACGGCGCTGTTGGACCCGACGCTGGTGCTCGGTTTCGTCACCGAGGAGGGCGGGCCGACGAGTCACAGTGCGATCCTGGCTCGGGCGCTCGGGGTGCCGGCCGTGGTGGCGCTGCCAGGGGCCGGGGAGTTGGCGGAGGGCACTCTGGTCGCCGTCGACGGCAGCACCGGCGAGATCTTCGTTAACCCCAGTGATGAGAAGAAGGAGCAGCTGGAGGCCGCGGCCGCCGCGCGCAAGGCCGCTCTCTCCGCTTCCACGGGTCCCGGTGCCACCTCCGACGGGCACAAGGTGCCGCTGCTGGCCAATGTCGGCGGTCCCGCTGATGTACCGGCCGCCCTGGCGGCGGGGGCCGAGGGTGTGGGGCTCTTCCGTACCGAGTTCCTTTTTCTGGACGACAGCAAGAACGCGCCGTCCGAGGAGAAGCAGGTCGATGCCTACCGGCAGGTGCTCGAGGCGTTCCCCGAGGGGCGTGTCGTCGTGCGGGTGCTGGACGCGGGCGCGGACAAGCCGCTGGACTTCCTGACGCCGGCCGATGAGCCGAACCCGGCCCTGGGTGTGCGCGGTCTGCGGTCGTTGCTCGACCACCCCGATGTGCTGCGCACTCAGCTGACGGCGCTCGCGAAGGCCGCCGAGGGGTTGCCGGTCTACCTTGAGGTCATGGCCCCGATGGTCGCGGACCGCGCGGACGCGAAGGCGTTCGCGGACGCGTGCCGGGAGGCCGGGCTGCGGGCCAAGTTCGGTGCGATGGTGGAGATTCCGTCGGCCGCCCTGCGGGCGCGCTCGATTCTGCAGGAGGTCGAGTTCCTGTCGCTGGGGACCAACGACCTCGCGCAGTACACCTTCGCCGCCGACCGTCAGGTGGGTGCGGTGTCCCGGCTGCAGGATCCGTGGCAGCCCGCGCTGCTCGACCTGGTCGCGATGTCCGCCGAGGGGGCGAAGGCCGAGGGCAAGAGCTGTGGTGTCTGCGGTGAGGCCGCGTCCGACCCGCTGCTGGCTTGTGTGCTGACCGGTCTGGGGGTCACCTCCCTTTCCATGGGTGCGGCTTCGATTCCCTATGTGCGGTCGGCGTTGGCGAAGTACACGCTCGCGCAGTGCGAGCGGGCCGCGCTGGCCGCGCGCGCCGCGGACAGTGCCGAGGAGGCGCGCGCCGCGGCTCAGGCGGTGCTGTCCGGCGAATAGGCGAACAGTCGGGCGGGAAGCCGTCCGTCGGCTGTGTTCCAGGGGCGCCTCACCAGTGGGTGGGGCGCCCCTGGCGTGTTCAGTGGTGGTGTCCTCCCGGGGGCTGCTCCAGGTCTCCGAGGTCGGGCGGCACGCAGTAGTCCACGCCTGATTCCGGGGAGATGAGGTCGCCGGATTCGACGTCGGTGCAGTAGGCGTCGAAGACCTCGCCGGCGGTCAGGGCTTCCAGGCCGTCGCCGCGCAGGCGCCAGCCGTAGATGCAGTCGGGGTTGTCGGGACTGGTGGTGCGCATGACGAGGCCGCCGGGGCTTCGGGTGGCGATGCCGAGGGCGAGGACCGTGGTGAATTCGAGGGCCTCGGCGTCGTCGAGGTGCGTGGTTCCGTCCTCGTCCTGGTCGGCGTGAAGGACGGAGACGAGGGTTTCCGGTGGTCCCGAGACGCTGCAGACGAGGTGTCGGTTGCCGGGCCGGGCCGTGTCGAGGATGCGGACGAGGAGGCCGGAGGCCCGGGTGAAGGCGGCGCGGCCGATGTCCTCGCCGCAGGAGGCGCAGGCGCCGAGGCGGGCGAGGAGTGTGGTCGCGTACTCCCAGGTCGCCCGGCGGACGGCCTCGTCGACCAGGGCCGGGAGGAGTTCGGCCAGTGGCTGGCCTTCGTAGAGGAGGGTGGGGCCGGTGGCCGCGAGTTCGGCTGTGAAGCGGGTTCGGCTCGACGGGATGTCGGGGTCGAGGCCGCTGTCGGCGCAGAACTCGGCGTATTCCTCGGGGTCGAAGAGGGCCACGCTGGTGTGGCTGCCCTGGAGGGCGCGGCTCCTGAGGAGTGCCTCCACCTGCTGGAGGTAGGCGGTGTGGTCGTCGAAGGTGAAGCTGCGATAGCGCCGCATGGCGCTGAAGTCCTGCTCGTCGGTCAACAGGCCGATGGTGCCCGCGATTTCGCGGCGCAGAACGCGTCGCATGGTCTGGTGGTCGGTGTGCGCCATGTTTCCCCCTGTGCGCGGTTGATCAATGCTCACTCACAGTAACCGGAGGCACTGACAACGGCGTCCGAGCGAGTGGCTCGCGGACCAGGCGGTGCTGAATCATGCAGGTCAGAGCGATGATGGCGCCGAAGACGGTCCAGCCGAGGGGGCCGGTGGCGATGGCCGCGGTGACCGCGAGTGGGCCGACGCTGCGTTGGGTGGACTGGGCGAGTCCGTGGACGCCGAGGAAGGCGCCCTGCGCGGTGTCGGGCGCGAGGGCGACGGAGAGTTCCCACGAGATGGTGGCGTGCAGCATTTCCGCCAGGGTGAAGGCGGCGGCCGAGGCGGTGAGGAGCACCGTGGCCGTGATGGCTCCGCCGGTGGACGAGAGCGCCAGGGTGGTGCCGCCCAGGGCGAAGGCGACGGAGAGCGGTATCAGCAGGTTGCGGGTGGCCGCCGTCGTGGTGGCGAAGCGGGCCAGGGGGACTTGGAGCGCCACCACCATCACGTTGTTGAAGACCATCAGCAGAGGTGCCAGTCCGTGCGGTGCGACGCTGGCGTGGGCGATCCACAGCGGCAGGCCGACCTTGAAGACGGCGTCGTCGAGGAAGAGGACGGTTTCGGTCGCGACGTACGCGAGGTAGGTGCGGTCGCGCCAGGGGTTCGGCGGCTTGCTCGCGGGTGTCGCGTCCTTCGATGTCGCGACGGTGCGCTGCGGCGACGGGGGTTCGCCACAGCGCACGGTGAGGGTCGCGACAGCGACGAAGGAGAGGGCGTCGCCGAGGAGGAGCCAGTGGTAGGCGGCGGTTGTGCCGAGGGCCAGAGCGGCTGCGGCGGCGAGGCCGCCCAGGGCCCAGCCCGCGTTGGCCACGGTGCGGCTGATGGCCTGGTAGCGGATGCGGTCCGGTCCTGCGACGCGGGTGGCGTAGAGCCTGGTGAGCACGTTGGCGGCGCGGTCCCCGAAGCCGCCGGCGGCCGAGAAGACGATCAGCAGGACGTAGTTGTCCGTGGTGAGCAGGGCGAACGAGGCCAGGGCGCGCAGAAGTTGGAGGGCGACGAGGACGCGGGTGAGCGGGAACCGGTCGGCGAGGCGGCCGCCCAGGGGTGCGCCGGCGATGCCGATGGCTCCGGCGATCGCGGCGAGGGTGCCCACCTGGGCCACGGAGAGATGCGAGACGTAGGTGAAGTACAGGACGGAGACGGAGGCCCACAGGCCGCTGCCGGTGCGGTCGACGAGGGCGATCGCGAGCATTCTGCGGCCGTCGCGTCCTCCAGGTATGCGTTTCGGCCGTACGGCTGCGCGACGCGTCGTGCCCACTGCTCCCCCTTGCGTTGAATTATGTACTGATACATAGTTGCTAGCGTGGCAATACAATATGGGATCAGTGGTACGACGGCCAAGGGAATTGCCGCGTCCGTCGAACGGCGAGTGGCCGAGGGGGCGTTGGGGCCGGGTGCCGCGCTGCCGCCGGTGCGGCGGCTCGCGGACGAGCTCGGAGTGAGTCCGGGCACCGTCGCCACGGCGTACAAGGAGCTGCGACAGCGGGGCATCGTCGTCACGCGCGGGCGGGGCGGAACGGTGGTGGCGCAGGCTCCGGCGGTGGCGTCGCGGCGGCCGCCCCGAGTCCCGGAGGGCTTGCGGGATCTGGCCGGCGGGCATCCTGATCCCGCATTTCTGCCTGCTCTGATGCCGCCCTCGCGGTTGTCCCCGGGTGCGCGGTCCCACCGG
>NZ_JBHXME010000307.1:0-5406 GCF_042721125.1 Streptomyces sp. NPDC058469 | reverse complement strand
CCCGGCCGCCCGGACCTGAAGCAGCAGGAGAAGTAGCCATGGCGCGACTCGCCCACCGGCTCCACACCCCTCACGCCCCGGCAACGGCGCCTCGCCCGGAGAGTCCTGACCCCATGTTCCGCTTCCTTGTCCGCCGTACGATCGGCGCGCTGGTCATTCTGCTGATCATCAGCGCCATCACCTTCTGGCTCTTCTACGCCGTCCCGCGTGACCCGGCCATGATGTCCTGCGGCAAGAACTGCACGCCGGCCTCGCTCGCGCAGATCCGGCACAACCTGGGCATCGACCATCCGATCCCGGTCCAGTACTGGGACTGGCTGAAGGCCATCTTCGTCGGGCGTGACTACAGCGGCTTCGGACACTGCAACGCTCCGTGCCTCGGTTACTCCTTCGCCAACAACGAGCCCGTCTTCGCCACGATCATGGACCGGCTGCCGCTGACCCTCTCGCTGGCCTTCGGCTCGGCGATCATCTTCCTGACCTTCGGTGTCGGCACGGGCATGATCGCGGCGCTGAAGCAGGGCAAGTTCCTGGACAAGTTCGCGACCTCGGCGTCGCTGCTCGGCTCCTCGCTCCAGATCTACTTCGTCGGGTACATCGCGCTGTACTTCCTGGTCTTCAAGGCAGGCATCCTCGACCAGCCCTCCTACACGCCGCTGACCGAGAACCCCGTCTCCTGGTTCTCCGGCCTGCTCCTGCCGTGGATCGTGCTGTCGATCATCTTCACCGCCAACTACACCCGCATGGCCCGCTCCCAGCTCGTCGAGCAGCTCAGCGAGGACTACGTCCGCACCGCCCGCGCCAAGGGCCTCTCGCGTGCGAACGTGTTCCTGCGCTTCGCCTGGCGCGGCGCCATGGGTCCGATCGTCACGGTGTTCGGCATCGACCTGGGCACGCTGATCGGCGGCGCGATCATCACCGAGCAGGTCTTCAGCCTCCAGGGCATCGGCCGGCTCGCGGTGACCTCCGTCAACCAGAGCGACCTGCCGATGCTGCTCGGCGTCACCGTGCTGGCGGCCGCCGCGATCGTGTTCTTCAACATCATCGTCGACGCCGCCTACGCCTTCATCGACCCGCGGATCCGGCTCGCCTGACCCTCCGCCCGTACCCCCTACCCCCCGCATCACCCCCCAGGAGCGTCTCCGTGACGAGCACCGATCAGCAGCCCTTCCTCACCGTCAGGGATCTCAAAGTCCACTTCTCCACCGAGGACGGCATCGTCAAGGCCGTCGACGGGCTCTCCTTCGACCTCGACAAGGGCAAGACGCTCGGCATCGTGGGTGAGTCGGGCTCCGGCAAGTCCGTCACCAACCTGACGATCCTGGGTCTGCACGACCGCGACCGTACGGCGATCGAGGGCGAGATCCTGCTTGAGGGCAAGGAACTGCTCAGCGCCTCCGAACGCGAGCTTGAGCGGCTCCGCGGCAACAAGATGTCCATGATCTTCCAGGACGCCCTGGCCTCGCTGTCGCCGTACCACACGGTCGGCAAGCAGATCAGCGAGGTGTACCGCAAGCACACCGGCGCCTCCAAGAGGGAGTCCCGCGCGCGGGCGATCGAGATGCTGAAGCGGGTCGGGATCCCCCAGCCCGAAGTGCGGGTGGACGACTACCCGCACCTGTTCTCGGGCGGTATGCGCCAGCGCGCGATGATCGCCATGGCGCTGGTCTGCGACCCGGAACTGCTGATCGCCGACGAGCCGACCACCGCCCTCGACGTGACGGTCCAGGCCCAGATCATGGACCTGCTGAAGGACCTCCAGCAGGAGTTCGGCACCGCCATCGTCTTCATCACGCACGACCTCGGTGTGATCGCCGACATCGCCGACGACGTCCTGGTGATGTACGGCGGCCGGTGCGTGGAGCGCGGCACCAAGCAGGAGGTGCTGCGGGCGCCGCAACATCCCTACACGGTGGGCCTGTTGAGCTCCATGCCGAGCCTCGAAGGCCCGGTCGACGTGCCGTTGATGCCGATCCCGGGCTCGCCGCCCTCACTGCTCAACCCGCCGTCCGGCTGCCGCTTCCACCCGCGGTGCACCTTCGCAGAGAAGGTCGAGGGCGGACTGTGTTCGAGCGAGCAGCCCGCACTGAAGGTGGTGGACGGCCGGGGGTCCGCCTGCCACCTCACGGACGGACAGCGCCAGGAATTCTTCGCCGACCTCGCCGCAGTCCGGCACAACTGACGTACGAGAAACGGGACTTCACCATCATGAGCAACGCGAACCCCCTCCTGGACGTCAGCGGGCTGACCAAACACTTCCCGATCAAGGGCGGCTTCCCGATCCGGCGTACGGTCGGCGCCGTGCAGGCCGTCGACGGACTGGACTTCCAAGTCGGCGAGGGCGAGAGCCTGGGCCTGGTCGGCGAGTCGGGCTGTGGCAAGTCGACGACGGGCCGCCTGATCACCCGCCTGCTGGAGCCGACCGGAGGTACGGTCCACTACCGCGGCCAGGACATCACCCACGCCAACCGCAAGCAGCTGGCGCCCATCCGGTCCGAGATCCAGATGATCTTCCAGGACCCGTACGCCTCGCTGAACCCGCGGCAGACGGTCGGCAAGATCGTGTCCGGCCCGATGGAGATCAACGACATCACCCCGGCCGGCGGTCGCGAGGCCCGCGTCCGTGAGCTGCTGGAGATCGTCGGTCTCAACCCCGAGCACTACAACCGCTTCCCGCACGAGTTCTCCGGCGGCCAGCGCCAACGCATCGGTGTCGCCCGCGCGTTGGCCCTCGAACCCAAACTGATCGTGGCGGACGAACCGGTGTCGGCCCTGGACGTCTCGATCCAGGCGCAGGTCGTGAACCTGCTCCAGAAGGTCCAGAAGGAACTCGGCATCGCGTTCGTGTTCATCGCGCACGACCTGGCGATCGTCCGGCACTTCTCACAGCGAGTCGCGGTAATGTACCTCGGCAAGATCGTGGAGATCGCCGACCGCGACGACCTGTACGGCAACCCGCGCCACCCCTATACGCGGGCCCTGTTGTCCGCCGTGCCCGAGGCCACGGTGGACGAGACGCCCGCCCGGGAGCGCATCCGGCTGGTCGGTGACGTGCCGTCGCCGATCAACCCGCCCACGGGCTGCCGTTTCCGTACCCGTTGCTGGAAGGCGACGGAGAAGTGCGCGACGGAGGCTCCGCCGCTGGTACAGGTCGAGGGCAACAAGCCGGGCCACCTGACCGCATGCCACTACCCCGAGACGGCGGACACCGTTCCGGCACCCCGTCTCTCCAAGGACCCCGAGGCGGCGGCCTGACACACCCCTTTAGTCAGCCGCCCCCTTCAGGAACGGACTTTCACCGGCCCATTGACCCGAGCCCATGAACGTCCGGTTCCAGGGGACGAAGGCCCGCGCCCACCCAGGCGCGGGCCTTCGCCACAAGCGGGGCGGGACCGGACAGGCTCGGCGTCAGCCCAACTCCCCGCGCTCCACACAGAATTCATTGCCCTCTGGATCGGCCAGGATGACCCAGCCCCCGCCGTCCGGGCGCGTGTGGTCGGCTATTTGCGTGGCGCCCAGTCGCAGTGCCCGCTCGACTTCCTGGCTACGGGTCCGCCCCTGGGGCTGGAGATCCAGGTGGATGCGGTTCTTCGCCGCCTTGGACTCGGGTACGCGCACGAAGAGCAGCATCGGGCCGCCGGCGGGGTCGACGATCGCCGCCTCCGGGTCACCGGGCTTGTCGTCGTCGGCCAGCGGGCGGCCCAGCAACTCGCTCCAGAACAGGCCGAGTTCGTAGGGGTCGCCGGTGCAGTCGAAAGTGAGGGTACGGATGGTGGTCTTCGCGGAGGACAAGGGGTCCCTTTCGTCTGTCATGCGGTCGCACGCCGGTCCAGGGCCCCTCGTCCGGTCCGCCCTCCTCGCACTCGGCGCGGGCGGTGTCACGGACGTGGTGGAGAAACGTGGCGAGTTGAGTGCGCTCGTCCCAGGCGGGCGGCATGTCGGTTCTTGTCATCGCGGAGAGCATCCCGGAGGGCGGCGGTGATGTCGACCGGTTATCGGACGGCGGACGCCAACTCCACCACGGGTGCGTCGAGTTCGGTACGACCGCCGGGAACGTGGAGGCCAGGCAGCTCAGGAGGTCCGGCGGCATCCGGGTCGGTCCGGCGTGAGTCGGGAAGTCGGGAAGTCGGGAAGAAACGGCCGGGCCCGCCATCCGTCCTCTCCTCCCGTGACACACTGCCGCGGTGGTTGATCGCTCGTTCGCGGATCCTTCGCTCGCCGCGCTGTACGACACCCTCAACCCGTGGGGGCCCGGCGACGACTTCTATCTCGGGCTGGTGATGGCTGCCGACCCCGTGCTCGATGTCGGGTGCGGTACCGGGCGGTTGCTCGGGCGGGCCCGTCGGGAGGGGCATCGGGGGCGGCTCGTGGGGCTCGATCCCGCCGCCGCGATGCTGGTGCGGGCGCGGGCTCATGAACCCGGCGTCGAGTGGCTGCTCGGGGATCTACGGGCGCGGGATTGGCACCGTGAGTTCGAACTCGCCGTCATGACCGGGCACGCCTTCCAAGTGCTGCTCTGCGACGAGGAGTTGCGCCTGGCCCTGCGTGCCGTCCGTGCCGCTCTCGTGCCCGGCGGGAGGTTCGTGTTCGAGACGCGGAATCCAGGAGCCCGGGCCTGGGAGACGTGGACGCCGGACCGGGTGCGGGAGGTCCCCGACGGGCGGGGCGGGGTCGTACGTGTGTGGCACGAGGTCGAGTCCGTGGCGCCTGCCGGCGATCGGGTCACGTTCACCGAGACCTTTGACGGGGCTCGGTGGGAATGGCCGCAGGTCGACCGGACCACCCTGCGATTCCTCGACACCGACACTCTGGACCGCTTCCTCGGCGAGGCCGGGTTCGTCGTTGTCGAGCGGTATGGCGACTGGGAGCGGGGACTGTTGACCCCTGCTTGCCCTGAAATCGTCACCGTGGCTGAATCTGCGGGACGCCGATACAGCTAGGGCGTTTTCCAGTTGCCGTTGGGCCACTCGCTTCTTGGCCAGTGTCGGGCTTCCACGGCCCGAGTAAAGGGCGCTCCCTGCGGTCGCGTCGGCTACGCCGATTCCGCTGCGCTCCACCCTTGACTCGATCCGCTCCAGCCCGTTTGAGAAGCGAGCGAGCAGCCCGAAGGAACGGGTGGCTCAGGCATGAATTCCCTTGCCTGTACTGCGTTCCGGGCCGGGGCGGAGGGGCGCGCTCGCGCCTCACCAGCACGCCGGGCCGGCTTAGCGGCTACCGGCCGGTGGGGTGCGAGGGACAAGGGCAGGGACTGCCCCCACGAGCCATGAGCAGAACCGGGCCGGTGCGAGGGGCCGCATTCGCACCTCGCCAGCACGCCGGGCCGGCTCAGCGGCCAACCCCGAGTGGGTGGTCGCTGGAAGCCGGGGGCAAATCTAACCACCATCACGACCCTTAACCGGTTAGAAA
>NZ_JBHXME010000306.1:0-5415 GCF_042721125.1 Streptomyces sp. NPDC058469 | reverse complement strand
GCAGGTAGTCCGGTATCCGCCTGCTCGTGAACGTGACCAGAGCGCTGCCGTTGCGCGTGTGGTAGTGGACGTCGGCCGCGTCGGCGGGAATCGACTTCCGGGGGGCGACGTGGGTGGCGGCGTCCTCGGCCAACTACCGGCGGGCCGACCGACCGGACGACTACGCGATAGACCGGGTGGTCATCCATGTCACGCAGGGCGGTTACGACAGTGCGGTGAAGGCCTTCCAGGACCCCGGGCACCAGGCGGCGGCCCACTACATCGTCCGCAAGGGCGGGGGCATCACGCAGATGATCCGCGAGCTGGACGTGGCCTTCCACGCGGGCAACCGGGAGTACAACGAACGCAGTGTCGGCATCGAGCACGAGGGCTTCGTGGAGCGGGCGTCCTCGTTCACCGAGGCGATGTACACGAGCTCCGCGCGGCTGACGGCGGAGATATGCGGGCGGTACGGGATACCCGTCGACCGGGAGCACGTCATCGGGCATGTGGAGGTGCCGGGGACCGATCACACGGACCCCGGGCGGTACTGGGACTGGGACCGGTACATGGGGCTCGTAAGGCGGGCACACCGGACACGAGTGTGACTCGGGTCACACTCCACTTTGGCTATGAGTCGTTTCAGTCACGACGGTGTCCGATGCGTCCCCCGCTCCGGAGGTGACCTGGGACACGTCAACTCGGCTTCTCCACAAGGGGAGTTGTGGAGAGTCCGTGCACGCTTACCTTTCACAGCTTGCCCTGCCCACTGCTAACTACTGCCCAGTTTTTACACAGCCCTTAGGTCAAATCTCTGGCCCCATGACACACACCAGCGAGCCCGCGTCCGAAGAGAACAGAGACACCAGGGACAGCAGGGGCAACCACCGCAAGAACACCGCCGAGAAGCGCGAGCACAGCAAGGACAACGCGGCCCGGGGCAAGGGCCTGCACCGGCGCAAGTTCCTCGGCGGCATGGCCGGCGCCGGCATCGCGGCGGTCGTCGGGGCCGGGGCGACCTTCTCCCTGCTGAGCGGGGCGAAGGACAAGGCGTCCGCGGCGGACGCCACCCTCACCATCCCCGACCTCCTGGAGGGCACCACCTCCAGCGGCGTCACCACGTACACGCTGGAGGCCAAGACCGGCACCCACGAGGTGATCTCGGGCGTCACCAGCAGCACGATGGGCTACAACCAGGACTTCCTGGGCCCCACCCTGAAGTGGACGAACGGCGACGAGGTCCTCCTCAACATCACCAACGACATCGGTGAGGACACGACGGTCCACTTCCACGGCGCCCACGTGCCCGCGAAGATGGACGGTGGCCCCCAGGTCGCCTTCGCCGACGGCACGACCTGGTCGCCGACCTTCACGGTCAAGGACCCGGCCACCACGCTCTGGTACCACCCGCACGCCCTGGGAACCACCGCGAAGCAGGCCGTGCACGGCCTGGCCGGGATGATCATCGTCGAGGACTCCTCGGACGCGTCCGCCGCACTGCCCAGCGACTACGGCGTCGACGACATCCCGCTCATCTTCCAGTCCCTCGCCGTGGACACCGCCGGAGACATCAAGTACGACGCGGCCGGCTACCGCCTGAGCACCACCACGTTCCCCCTGCTGCTCAACGGGACCAACGTGGACTCCACCACGCTCGGTTTCACCGCCACCAAGACCCGCAACCGCTTCCGCGCCCTGAACGCCTCCCCGTCCGACATCATCACGATCCAGCGCAGCGACGGCGGCACCCTCACGCAGATCACCACCGACCAGGGCTACCTGACCGAGGCCACCGAGGTGACCACGATCCGCCTGGTGGCCGGGGCCCGTGCCGAGTTCGTCATGGACCTCACCGCGGACGCCACCCTGCAGGCCGTGATCACCACCGGCTGGATCCGCGGCGGCAGCGGCACGTACGACGTCCTCGCGGTGACGGCCGGCGGCACCGACACCCCGGCCGACCTGCCCAGCACCCTCAACACCATCGACCGGTACGACACGAGTGACTTCACCGCCCGGACGATCACGCTGAGCCAGAGCGGCGCCACCATGCTGATCAACGGGGCAGCGGGCACGACCATGGCCGCGATGTCGATGATCAGCACGACGGTCGGCGCGAAGGAGATCTGGACGATCCAGAACGCCACCCAGCTGGAGCACTCGTTCCACCTGCACGACGTGCCGTACCAGTTGATCGCCATCAACGGCGAGGATCCCACCGGGGTCCAGCTCGGCTGGTACGACACCTACGAGGTGGTCGGCGGCGGTTCGATCAAGATCGCCATGGAGTTCACCGACTTCGCCGACGACACCTATATGTACATGCTCCACTGCCATCTCCTGCAGCACGAGGACGAGGGCATGATGGCCTCCCTCATGGTGACGGGTACGAGCACGACCGACACCACCGACACCACCGACTCCACGGCCACGGCCAGTGCGAGTGCGAGTGCGTCCACGAGTGCCAGTGCGTCGGCGACCGCGACGGACGACTCGACCGCGACGGCCAGCGCCAGCGCGACGGACGACTAGTCCCGCGGGGACCACGGGTCGCCCGGTGTCCGGTGTGTGCCTCCCCCGTGGACGCCGGACACCTCAGGGGCCGGGGAGAGTCGGCGGGCTCTCTCCGGTTCCAGGTGTGTCCAGGTCGTAGGGACCCCGTGTCCCCGACGACCTGACGACCTGACGCTCCGACATCAGGTCAGACCGGCGGCGCGAGCACGCTCCACCGCCGGGCCGATCGCCTTCGCCACGGCCTCGACGTCAGCCTCCGTGGAGGTGTGGCCGAGGGAGAAGCGCAGGGTGCCGCGGGCCAGGTCCGGATCGGTGCCGGTGGCGAGGAGGACATGGCTGGGCTGGGCGACACCCGCGGTGCAGGCCGAGCCGGTGGAGCACTCGATGCCCTGGGCGTCCAGCAGGAGCAGCAGGGAGTCGCCCTCGCAACCGGGGAACGTGAAGTGGGCGTTGGCCGGGAGGCGGTCCACCGGGTCGCCGCCGAGGATCGCGTCCGGGACCGCCGTACGGACGGCCGAGACCAGGTCGTCGCGCAGGGCGCCGATCTCGTGGGCGAACCCTTCGCGCTGTTCGGCGGCGAGTCGGCCGGCGACCGCGAAGGAGGCGATCGCGGGGACGTCGAGGGTGCCGGAGCGGACATGGCGTTCCTGGCCGCCGCCGTGCAGGACGGGTACGAGGGTGTACTCGCGGCCAAGCAGCAGGGCGCCGATGCCGTACGGACCGCCGATCTTGTGGCCGGAGACGGTCGCCGCGGCGAGACCGGAGGCGGCGAAGTCGACGGGGACCTGGCCGAAGGCCTGGACCGCGTCGGCGTGCAGCGGGATGCCGAACTCCCCCGCCACATCGGCGAGTTCGCGAACCGGCATGACCGTGCCGATCTCGTTGTTGGCCCACATCACGGTCGCCAGGGCGACGTCGTCGGGGTTGCGGGCGATCGCCTCGCGCAGCACCTCGGGGCGGACGCGGCCGTAGGGGTCGACCGGGAGGTACTCGACGGTGGCGCCCTCGTGTTCGCCCAGCCAGTGCACGGCGTCCAGGACGGCGTGGTGCTCGACGGGGCTGGCCAGGACGCGGGTGCGGGCCGGGTCGGCGTCGCGGCGGGACCAGTACAGGCCCTTCACCGCGAGGTTGTCGGCCTCGGTGCCGCCGGAGGTGAAGACGACCTCACTGGGGCGGGCGCCGAGCGCTTCGGCAAGGGTTTCCCGGGACTCCTCGACCGTACGGCGGGCCTTGCGGCCGGAAGCGTGGAGGGAGGAGGCGTTGCCCGTGATGCTCAGGTGGGCCGTCATCGCCTCGACTGCCTCGGGAAGCATCGGGGTGGTCGCGGCGTGGTCGAGGTATGCCATGGTGACGCCGATTCTACGGGCCCTGGTGCGCACCCCGGAGGGGCGGGCGGTCCGGCGGTGGTGGCGCGGCTCGTCCCGGGCCGCTTGTCACCACATCCGCGTCGGTCGAATCCGGTGGCTCCCGGAAAGATCTCCGGTCGCGCCTAGAAGCTCCAGGAGAGCGTGCTGTCGATCTGCATGAAGGCGACGAGGACCAGCAGATCGGCGATGCCGAGTCCCAGGCCGAGGAAGGCACGGCCGCGACGGGCGGTGCCGCGCCACAGCGCCGCGCCGGCCAGGGCGATGGCGATCGGGCCGAGGAACACGTTGAGCACGAGCAGGCCGACGAGGCCGAGGATGAAGGACGCTACGGCCATGCCGTCGGCGTCACGACGGCCGGTGGGCTTGACGTTGGGGTTGGCGTGGGCGGTGCTGCTGGCTGCCGGTGCGGTGAGTTGCATGGCGGTTCGGCTCCCGAGGATCGGGTGGATGGTGGGTCGGGCGGTCAGTTGGCGGTCGTACGGCTGCGGCGGCCGTGCCGCTCACGGAGCGCGAAGACGCCCAGCCATACGGCGATGACGGTGGCGGCGACGGCGGTGAAGGCGAGCGGCGCGTGGGCCACGGTGCCCACCACGACGCCGAACAGCAGGAGCGCTACGACGAGGAACAGCATGGGATGAATCCCCCTCCGAGAGGGCCTTGACGGCTCTCGTTACGTTTCGGTGAACGGTTGTAGTAACACTTGTTCACTGAACTTGAGTCTAGCGCGTCCGGCGACTTTCCAATTGCGGAGAACAGTTGTTAACTGGATGACATGAGTCACACCCTCGGCATCCGGCAGGTACAGAAGCAGAAGACCCGACAGGCGTTGCTGGACGCCGCGTTGGGGCTGCTGGAGGAGCAGAGCCTGAGCAGTCTGGGTCTGCGCGAGGTCACCCGTGCCGTGGGCGTCGCCCCGACCGCCTTCTACCGGCACTTCCGTTCCACGGCCGACCTGGGGGTCGCGCTCGTCGAGGAGGCGCTGGGCAGTCTGCATCCGATGATCCGGCAGACGGTGGCCCCGGCGGACAGCGGCCAACGCATCACGCGCGCGGTCGAGTTGATCGCCCACCACGTGGACACGCACCCGGCCCACGTCCGCTTCATCGCCCGCGAGCGGCACGGCGGGGTCCAGCCGGTACGGGAGGCCATCCGGGAGCAACTCGCCCGGTTCGCCGAGGAGGTGAAGGCCGAGCTGGCCAAGGACCCGGAGTCGCGGGGCTGGCGCGACGAGGACCTGTTGATGCTGGCCCACCTCTATGTCGACCAGATGCTCATCACGGCCTCGCTCTTCCTGGAGGCACTGGAGGCGTCGGACGAGGAGCGCGAACGCGTGGCCCAACTCGCCCAGCAGCAGATGCGGTTGATCAGCGTCGGCCGTCGGCACTGGCTCGGCTGACAGCTCCGTACCGGCGGACAACTCCGCACCGGCGACCGCGAGTTCCCTACCGGCGCGCAACTTGCCACCGGCGGCTGAGAGTTCCGTACCGGCGGCTGAGAGTTCCGTATGACGGCGGACATGCGACAGGGGCGGCGCGCCCGGTGTCCGGGCGTGCCG
>NZ_JBHXME010000305.1:0-5435 GCF_042721125.1 Streptomyces sp. NPDC058469 | reverse complement strand
GGACACCGACCATGCGCCGCGCCTTGATCGTCGTAGACGTGCAGAACGACTTCTGTGAGGGTGGCAGCCTCGCGGTGGCCGGGGGTGCCGATGTGGCCGCCGCCATCACGGAGCTGATCGGGCAGGCGCCCGCCGCACAGGCGACGGACGACGGCGCCTACGTCACCCCGCTGGTGCGCAAGCTCGCCTCCGAGAACGGCGTGGACCTGTCCACCGTCAAGGGCACCGGCGTCGGCGGCCGTATCCGCAAGCAGGACGTCATCGCCGCCGCCGAGGCCGCGAAGAAGGCCGCCGCCGCTCCGGCTCCGGCCGCTGCCGCAGCTCCGGCCGCCGCGGCGAAGAAGACGCCGACCCTGGAGGCCTCTCCCCTCCGTGGCCAGACCGTCAAGATGCCCCGCATCCGCAAGGTCATCGGCGACAACATGGTCAAGGCGCTGCACGAGCAGGCGCAGCTGTCCTCGGTCGTCGAGGTCGACGTCACGCGGCTGATGCGGCTGCGCGGCCAAGCGAAGGACTCCTTCGCCGCGCGCGAGGGCGTCAAGCTCTCCCCGATGCCGTTCTTCGTGAAGGCGGCGGCCCAGGCGCTGAAGGCCCACCCGGCCATCAACGCCCGGATCAACGTCGAAGAGGGCACGATCACCTACTTCGACACCGAGAACGTCGGTATCGCGGTGGACTCCGAGAAGGGCCTGATGACCCCGGTCATCAAGCACGCGGGCGACCTGAACATCGCCGGTATCGCCAAGGCCACCGCCGAGCTCGCGGGCAAGGTCCGGGCGAACAAGATCACCCCGGACGAGCTGTCCGGCGCGACCTTCACCATCTCCAACACCGGTTCGCGCGGCGCGCTCTTCGACACGATCATCGTGCCCCCGAACCAGGTCGCGATCCTCGGCATCGGTGCCACGGTCAAGCGCCCGGCGGTCATCGAGACCGAGGAGGGCACGGTCATCGGCGTCCGCGACATGACGTACCTGACCCTCTCCTACGACCACCGCCTGGTGGACGGCGCGGACGCCGCCCGCTACCTGACGGCGGTCAAGGCGATCCTGGAGGCGGGCGAGTTCGAGGTCGAGCTCGGCCTGTAGTCAGCCAGTCGGCCTGTTGTTTGTACGGTGCCCCCGTTCCGGAGACCCTCCGGGCGGGGGCGCCGTACGTTTCCCACGGCGCGCGGCACGTCGTATGCCGCTCGGCATCCCGGCGTACGATCCCGTCGAGTGCCGGGCGCCGGTGTCGCCGCCGGGCGGGGTGCTCAGCCGGCCCGGTCGACATGGCCGAACTCCTGGGCGCCGCCCGGTCTCACGAAGACGCGGGAGCCGCCGGGGCCACAGCGCCGGCCATGTTCCGCAGCAGCGCGGCGCCCGACAGGGCGTCCGCCGCGATGGACGTCGGCCGACGCCCGGTCGCCCCCCATGGCCGACACCGCCATGGCCACGAGTCCGACCCCGCGCCCCGAACTCCCGCTGCTCACCGCATCCCCCAACGTGCCGAGGGCGGACCGCGCCGACCGCCCCACCAGCGTGTAAGTCTCGTCTCACCTGCATGAAAGCGCCCCCGTGCGCCCTTCCCGAGCGGGCGTGCGGCCTTATTGTCTAAACGTCAAACGCCCTTAAGGAGCTCTCATGACCGCGCCCGTCGTCCACTCGCTGCGCGAACAGATCCGCGAGCACATCGTGGAGGGGATCGTGAGCGGCCGCTGGAAACCGGGCGAGCGGATCGTGGAGCGGCGGATCGCGACGGAGCTGGAGGTCAGCCAGACGCCGGTGCGGGAGGCGTTGCGCGAGCTGGAGTCGCTGCGGCTGATCGAGTCCGCGCCGAACAAGGGCGTACGCGTACGGAATCTGACCGCGGCCGACCTGGAGGAGAGCTACCCGGTGCGGGCCGGTCTGGAGGCCATCGCGGCGGAGCTGGCGGCCGGGAAGCTGGCCGAGGACTGCTCCGCCCTGGAGCCGCATGTGGCCGCGCTGTACGAGGCCGACCGGAACGCGGACGGGACCGGGCAGGTGCGGCACACCGTGGGTTTCCACCGCGAGCTGGTCCGGGCCGCAGGCAACTCAGTGCTGCTGCACACCTGGGAAGGCCTCGGCATCGAGGTGTTCACCGCGCTGTCGATCCGCTGGCTGGGGACGGTCCAGCAGTCGTACGCGGAGGAGCACGAGGAGTTGGTGGCCGCGTTCCGGCGCCGGGATCCGCGGATCGCGGAGCTGGTGAAGGCACATGTGCTGGGCTGCGCGCCGCGCGCCTGAGAGTTGCCTCTCCGCCGCGAGAGCTTGAGAGTTCCCTCTCCGTCGCGACGGCGCTCAGCCAGGACGGCGGTTCAGGACAACGGTTTTCGGCGGTGCCGCGCCCCGCCCCGGAGACGCCCGAACACAGGAGCGCTCCCCCGCTCAAAAGCCCCGCCGACCTGCGAAAACCCCGGGCGACTACGACACCCGGTGCCGCCGTCGGAGACACCCCGTGCCGACTTTCCCGTAATCAAGATATTTTGCCCGGGAACCTTTGATCGATCATCGATCAGGGAGTTACAGTCACCGACGGGCTCCTACAAGGGCCCGCCGCCCTGTCCTGCCAAAGACCAAGGGCACCCCCGAAATCCCCTTGCCGATGAGGGAACCCCCCTTCGACCGAGGAAGGCGGCGTTATGACCGACCCCTACGCCATCCAGCCGAGCGAGCTCGACCAGCTCCCGGACCGCGACCCCGAGGAGACCGCCGAATGGCAGGCCTCCCTGGACGCCGTCGCGAAGGCTGCCGGCCCGCACCGTGCCGCATACCTGATGCGCCGCACGCTGGAGCGCGCGGAGGGCAACGGCGTCGCGCTGCCCAAGCTGCTTGAGACGGACTACGTCAACACCATCCCGACCGCCGCCGAGCCGTCCGCGCCCGGCGACGAGGCGTTGGAGCGCCGGATCACCGCGTGGAACCGCTGGAACGCGGCGGCGATGGTGACCCGCGGCGCGAAACACGGCGTCGGCGGCCACATCGCGACCTTCGCGTCCGCGGCCTGGCTGTACGAGACCGGCTTCAACCACTTCTTCAAGGGCAAGGAGGCGGACGGCTCCGGCGACCAGCTGTACATCCAGGGCCACGCCTCCCCCGGCATCTACGCCCGCGCCTTCCTCGACGGCCGCCTCACCGAGGCGCACCTCGACAACTTCCGCCAGGAGGCGGGCGGCAACGGCCTCCCGTCGTACCCGCACCCCCGCCGCCTGCCCTGGCTCTGGGAGTTCCCGACCGTCTCCATGGGCCTCGGCCCGCTGTCGGCGATCTACCAGGCGCGCTTCAACCGCTACCTGACGGCGCGCGGCATCAAGGACGTCTCCGAGTCGCACGTCTGGGCCTTCCTCGGCGACGGCGAGATGGACGAGCCCGAGTCGACGGCCGCCCTCGCACTCGCGAGCCGCGAGGGTCTGGACAACCTGACCTTCGTCATCAACTGCAACCTGCAGCGCCTCGACGGCCCGGTCCGCGCGAACTTCAAGATCGTGCAGGAGCTGGAGGCCCAGTTCCGCGGCGCCGGATGGAACGTCATCAAGTCGCTGTGGGGCAACGCCTGGGACGAGCTGCTCCAGCTCGACACCACGGGCGCGCTCGTACGACGCCTGCGCGAGGTACCCGACGCCCAGGTGCAGACGTACCAGACGCGTGGCGCCGCCTACATCCGCGAGGACTTCTTCGGCAAGGACCCGGCGCTCGTCGAGCTGGCGAAGCTGCTGAGCGACGACAAGATCCTTGAGTGTTTCCACCTCTCGCGCGGCGGTCACGAGGCGAACAAGGTCTACGCCGCGTACAAGGCGGCCGTAGAGCACAAGGGCGGCCCGACGGTCATCCTGGCGCAGACGGTCAAGGGCCACACGCTCGGCGAGGGCTTCGCGTCGAAGAACGCCAACCACCAGATGAAGAAGCTGTCGACGGACGAGTTCAAGCAGATGCGTGACCTGCTCGAACTCCCCATCAAGGACAGCGACTTCGTCGACGGGGTCGTGCCCTACGGCCACCCCGGCGCCGGCTCCCCCGAGGTCCGTTACCTCCAGGAGCGCCGCGCGGCGCTCGGCGGCCCGGCCCCCGCTCGTCGTACGCACGCGCTCGCTCCGCTGCCGTCCGCCTCGGAGAAGGCGTTCGCGTCCTTCGACAAGGGCTCCGGCACGCAGAACGTGGCGACGACGATGGCCTTCGTACGGCTCGTCAAGGACCTGGTCCGCGACAAGGAGACCGGCAAGCGCTGGGTGCCGATCGTCCCCGACGAGGCGCGCACGTTCGGCATGGAGTCGCTGTTCCCGTCGCTCGGGATCTACTCCCCCAAGGGCCAGACGTACGAGCCCGTCGACCGCGACCAGCTCATGTACTACAAGGAAGCCAAGAACGGTCAGATCCTGAACGAGGGGATCACCGAGGCGGGCTCCATGGCGGACTTCATCGCCGCGTCGACGTCGTACGCGACGCACGGCGAGGCGATGATCCCGTTCTACATCTTCTACTCGATGTTCGGCTGGCAGCGCACGGCCGACCAGATGTGGCAGCTCGGCGACCAGCTCGGCCGCGGCTTCCTGGTCGGCGCGACGGCCGGTCGTACGACGCTGACGGGCGAGGGCCTCCAGCACGCCGACGGTCACTCGCCGGTGATCGCCGCGACGAACCCGGCCGCGCTGTCGTACGACCCTGCGTTCGCGTACGAGGTCGCCGCGATCGTGAAGGACGGCATCCGCCGTATGTACGGCGAGGCGGCCCCGGGCGAGGACTCGAACGTCTTCTACTACCTGACGGTCTACAACGAGCCGATCCCCCAGCCCGCCAAGCCGGCCGGTCTCGGTATCGACGAGGGCATCGTCAAGGGCCTGTACCGCTTCAACACGGCGGAATCGGCGGGACTTTCGCCTGCCGCCAACGCGGCTCGTATCCAGCTGCTCGGTTCCGGTACGGCGATCCACTGGGCGCTGAAGGCGCAGCGGTTGCTCGCCGAGGAGTGGGGTGTCGCTGCCGACGTGTGGTCGGCGACGTCCTGGACCGAGCTGCGGCGGGATGCGCTGGACGCGGATGCGGCGCTGCTCCGGGGTGAGGAGCGGGTGCCGTATGTCCGGCAGGCGCTGCAGGGTGCCGAGGGGCCTGTCCTCGCGGTCTCCGACTACATGCGGCAGGTTCCCGACCAGATCGCGCAGTGGGTCGAGCAGGACTACTCGTCGCTGGGTGCGGATGGCTTCGGTCTGTCCGACACGCGTGACGCTGCCCGGCGTTACTTCGGTGTCGACGCGGAGTCGATCGTCGTGGCGGCGCTGGCGCAGTTGGCGCGGCGTGGGGAAGTGAAGGCTACGGCGGTCAAGGAGGCGCGGGAGCGCTACGGGCTGTAGGGGAGTTTTTCGCCCCCGCCGCCCCTACCCGTCCCATCCTTCTGGGGCTCCGCCCCAGACCCCGCGCCTCAAACGCCGGAGAGGCTGAGAA
>NZ_JBHXME010000304.1:311-5542 GCF_042721125.1 Streptomyces sp. NPDC058469 | reverse complement strand
CCTCTGTTTGTTGACATGGCTGAACGGGTTGGTGCCGGGTACGCGGCGGGCTGCGCCGTACCGCCACGACCCGCTCCCGTTTCGTCGGCGACTGCGGGCTCGTGGTCCATCCCGGGCCATCCCAGGCGGGGTTGCCGGAATGATGATCCGGAAAAGTTGGGGCTGGGGCGGGCGGGGATACGCGATCACGGGCACGGGCACCCCCACGGCGGGGCGAACGCGGGCCCGGCTGCCGTGGGTGTGAGGTGGGGCTCCTGCCCGGGCGGGGTCAAGCCTGGGGCAGGACGGGTGCCGTCAGGCTGGGGGCGGAGTTGTAGAAGGGGTCGGTGTCCGTGGTGTCGGTGCTGTCTCCGTGATTGATGGCGAACACGATGGTGGCGATCAACGCGCCGACCGTGAGGACCCCCAAGACGGTCCCGATGATGCCCGTGATGAAACCCGCCTGGGCCTGACCGCGGTTCGTGGCCTCGCCCCGGTCGGCCCGCCTCTTGCCCTTGACGCCGAGGATGATCGCGGTGACACCGAGGACCAGGGAGACGATGCCATAGATGCAGAACAGGCAGCAGGACAGGATGCCCAGCACCATCGCCGCGGTGCCCATGTTGTTCTGCGGGGCCATCGGCATACCGGGCCAGCCGTAGCCCTGCGGGTAGCCGGGGTAACCGTAGCCGTTGGGCATGCCGGGGGCGCCTGGCATTCCGGGGCCGCCCGGCATTCCGGGGCCTGGGCCGTTGGGCGGGCCGGGTTGGGGGTAGCCGCCTGAGGTGTTGGGCTGGCCGTAGCCGGGAGAGCCGTAGGTGGGGAGGCCCGGGGGTGTGCCGGGAGGGCCGTAACCGGGGGCGCCGGGAGGGGTGCCGGGCGCGGGGGCGGCGGGACCGAGTGGGGCGAAGCCTTCGGCCGGCATGGAGGTCACCGTGGCCTGGTTGTGCAGGGACGGTGACTGTGACTGCGGCGGGGGCTGGTCCTGCGGGTGGGGCTGATGACCGGGGGCGGGTGGCTGGGCGCCCTTCTCCAGCGATGGCCTGCTCTCCGGCGGTGCCCACGGGTCGCGGTTCGCTCCCGCTCCCGCGCCGGCCTCCGGCTGTGTCTGGTCCCCCACGTTCCGTCCCCGTCCCCGTCGGTCCATCGTCAGAGCGACCATGCTAGAGCGTTCCGCTGACGGTTCTGGCACACGGGTTGCTGCGGAGGGCGTCGGCATCGGCATCGGCGACGCCGGGTCGGGTCGGCCTGGCTGGCTGGCTGGCTGGCAGCGCGGATGCCATCGGCGGTGCCGACCGGCAGCACCGACACCACCATCGATGCCGACCCGCCCGCCGGCCGCCGCCCGCTGCCGGTAACCCGCTGCCCAGCAGCCTCCGCCGTAGCCCCCGTCCCGGCACCACGTACGCCGGCGCCACCAGCCGCGCCCTGGACCCGCATCCCGCCGGTCCCGACCCGCCCCCCAAGCGCCCGTACCCATCAACCGTCGGCCACCCCTGCGCACCACCCCCGACCCGCCTACACCCCACCCCACCTCGCCCCGTCCCACCCCGGCCTACGATGATCCCGAGTCATCGATCAGCCGATCACCCGCGTCCCGCTCGGTACTGCCCGGGACGCCGTTCCGGGGAGGAACCTTGTCCGACCACAGCGCCGCAATCGCCGGCGGTCAGGCCCGTGACCTGCATGCCTTTATCGCCGGGCTGCCGAAGGCCGAACTGCATGTCCATCACGTCGGCTCCGCCTCCCCGCGGATCGTCTCGGAGCTGGCCGCCCGGCACTCCGACTCCAAGGTGCCCACCGATCCCGAGGCCCTGGTCGACTACTTCAGCTTCACGGACTTCGCGCACTTCATCGACGTGTACCTGTCCGTTGTAGACCTGATCCGCACGCCGGAGGACGTACGGCTGCTGACGTACGAGGTCGCGCGGGACATGGCCCGGCAGCAGGTGCGGTACGCCGAGTTGACCATCACGCCGTTCTCGTCGACCCGGCGCGGGATCGACGAGCTGGCCTTCATGGACGCGATCGAGGACGCCCGCAAGGCGGCCGAGGCGGAGTTCGGGACCGTGCTGCGGTGGTGCTTCGACATTCCGGGTGAGGCCGGTCTTGAGGCCGCCGAGGAGACCGTGCGGCTCGCCACCGAGGATCGCGTACGGCCCGAGGGGCTGGTGTCGTTCGGGCTCGGCGGGCCGGAGATCGGGGTCCCCCGGCCACAGTTCAAGCCGTACTTCGACCGAGCCGTCGCCGCCGGCCTGCACTCCGTGCCGCACGCCGGTGAGACCACCGGCCCCGAGACGGTGTGGGACGCCCTGAACGATCTGCGCGCCGAGCGCATCGGACACGGCACCACCTCCGCCCAGGACCCCAAGCTGCTCGCGCACCTCGCCGAGCACGGCATCGCGCTGGAGGTCTGCCCGACCTCCAACATCGCCACCCGCGCGGTCCGCACGCTCGACGAGCACCCGATCAAGGAGTTCGTCCGCGCCGGGGTCCTCGTCACGATCAACTCCGACGACCCGCCGATGTTCGGCACCGACCTCAACAACGAGTACGCGGTCGCCGCCCGCCTCCTCGACCTCGACGAACGCGGTGTCGCCGACCTCGCGAAGAACGCCGTGCGGGCCTCCTTCCTCGACGCGGCCGGCAAGGCCCGTATCGACGACGAGATCGACACCTACACCTCGGCGTGGCTCGCCCCCTGACAACCAGCGCCCCATGACAACCAACGCTCCCCGACGACCCGCGCCCCCGACACCCAGCAGAATGGGCCCATGCAGAACGTGACCGCCGTGGGCCATCGCGGCGACCCCTACCGTGTCCGCGAGAACACCATCGACTCGCTGCGTTCCGCGCTCGACCAGGGCGCGGACGCCGTCGAGTTCGACGTACGGCTGACCCGTGACGGCGTCCCCGTGCTGCTGCACGACGAGACGCTGAAACGGCTGTGGGAGCTGGACCGGCCGCTGAAGTCCCTGTCGGTGGACGAGGTGCGCGGGCTCACGGCCGACGGCGTGCCGACGCTGGTGGAGGCGCTGGCCGCGACCGAGGGCAGCCGGGTGATGGTCGACCTGCCCGGGCCCGCCGACCAGCGGGCCGTGCGCCGGATCGTGGACGTGATCCGTGAGTACGGGGCGGACGACCGGGTGTACTACTGCGCGGGCGCCGACGCGATGCTCGCCGTGCGCGCGGCCGACCCGTCCGCCGAGATCGCCCTGACCTGGACCTCACTCGCTCCCCCGCGCCCCGCGGTGCTCGAAGCGGTACGGCCGCGCTGGCTCAACTACCGCTTCACGCTGGTGGATCGCGACCTCACCGCACGCGTCCACCGCGACGGCTACCTCCTCTCGGTCTGGACCCCGGACACCCGCCGCTCGATGCGCCGCCTCCTCGACATGGGCGTCGACTCGATCACCACCAATCGGGTCGATGTGTTGTGCGGACTCAGGAAGAGGGGCTGAGGGGCCCACCCTGCCGCCCCGCCAACTCCCTTGGCGGGGCGATGGACTGTGCGTCCGCTCCCTCCCCGACCCACAGCCGGATCAGCAGCGCGGCGGTCGCCTCCAGCAAGCCCGCGCCCTGCTCCAGCTCCCCCGCCGCGAACGGCTCACACCCCACGTCCCGCACCAACTGCCGTACGACCGCGAGGGGTTCGACGTCGTCCCCGCTCAACGGCACGCCCAGCGGGCGGCCGTCGAACACCGGTGGTGTCAGGCGCCAGACGTCCTCGTGGCAGAGGTTGAACGCCTTGACGACATGGGCCTCGGGCCCAGCGGCGGCGGCGAGTTGCCGGGCGGCTGAGGAGCCGCCCGCGGTGAGGAGACGGAAGCCGTCGCCGACGGGGTTCGTGCAGTCGATCAACACCCTTCCGGACAGGGGGAGTTGCCGGGCCACTTCCACTGCGGCATCCCACGGCAACGCGACCAGTACGGCGCCGGTGCCGAAGTCGGCGGCCTCGCGGAGGCTTCCGGATAGGCCTCCCCGACGCCGCGCCAGCGCCTCCGCCCGACCCAAGTCCCGCCCGCCGAACAGCACTTCGTGCCCGGCCCGGATCCACTGCGTACCCAGCGCGTCCGCCATACCGCCCGTACCGAGAATTCCTATCCGCATCCGCATGCCACGACAGTAGGAAGGCGCTCGGGCACCATGTGGTGCGTGACCTCAGACTCGACGGACTCGACGGACTCGATGTTCCTCGCCGACTGCCGGGCCCGGCTCGCCTTCGACCTGTTGGGCAACACCTGGAACTGCGTGGTGCTGTGGGCCCTGCGACACGGGCCGCGGCGGCCGGGTGAGTTGCGTGGGCGGATCGGCGGGATCAGTCAGAAGGTGTTGACCGAGACGCTGCGGCGGCTGGAGTTCAACGGGCTCGTGGCGCGGCGGTCCTACGGTGGTTCGCCGCCGCGTGTGGAGTACGAACTCACCGCGCTGGGGCGGACGTTGCTCGACCCGATCGACGCGTTCGGGGCGTGGGCCTTCGAGCACGGGGACGAGGTCATGGCCGCGCAGGACGACTACACCCCGGGCAACCACCACACCCGGGACGACTACACGCGGGAGCGCTGAGCCACCGTCGCCGGGTCGGCCGGGGTCGTGCGGGTGACGTACTGGGGTGTCGGGGTGTTGTCCTTGCCGGTGTCCCGGGTCAAGCCGTAGCGGGTCGCGCCCTGGGCGGGGCCGGTGGTGACGTCCTGGTCCACCGCGTCCCAGGTGGTGGGGAAGACGTTGAGGCCGTAGTCGGCGCCGCGTTCGTTGACGGTGAGGGTGACGCTGCCGTCGACGTAGAAGTACTCGTTCTGCCACATCTGTTGGGTGCCGGTGGGCAGGACGTCGTAGCCGGTGGTCGAGTTGCCCATACCGGTGGCGGTGGTGTCGGTGGTACTGACCGGGTCGTCCATACGGCGGCCGCCGCCCGAGGCCACGTGGAAGAGCTTGCCCTTGAGGGCGGTCCAACTCGGCATGGCCAGCGCGCCGTTGCGGAGCTGCGGTGAGATCTGCCAGCGGACGAGGACGTAACCCTGGCCGCTGAGCGTGACGTTGTCCCCGCGATGGTTCATGGTGGCGTGCGCGCCGCCGGTGCTGGTGATGCCGGAGGCGGGGCGGTGCGGGAGCGCGGCGGGCGGGGTGTTCGGGTCCGGGGCCCGGTCCACGGCGTCGACGACCGAGCCGTAGGGGGCGGTGGTCGTCTTCGACGGGGAGGGGGACGGCGACGGCGACGGGGATGCGGACGGAGAGCGCCGAGCGCTGGACGG
>NZ_JBHXME010000304.1:0-301 GCF_042721125.1 Streptomyces sp. NPDC058469 | reverse complement strand
CCCCCTCTACATCGGCCGGCGCGTGGTGAGGGGGGCGCGGTGGTCGGGGTGGTGGACGAGGGGTGAAGGGTGCCCGCTGTCGCAGTGGGGGCCAGGGCCTTCGGGGGTGGGTCGTTCGGGGACTGGGTGACGACGTAGACGCCGCCCGCGGCGATCGTCGCGCCCGCCGCCACGGCGACGGCCGGCTTGGTGAGCACCGCGAGCACCTTGGCCGACCAGCCGAGTGGCGCACCGCCCGAACCGGCGATCCCGGCGGAGCCCGCCGTCCCCGAGGCTGCGGCCGAACCTGCGATGCCGGAAG
>NZ_JBHXME010000303.1:0-5545 GCF_042721125.1 Streptomyces sp. NPDC058469 | reverse complement strand
GTCAACCATTACGGGCCGACGGAGTCGACGGTGGGTGTGCTGGCGGGGCCGTTGGGTGGGGATGGTGTGGTGTCGCTGGGGCGGCCGTTGGCGGGCTCGCGGGTGTATGTGCTGGACGGTGCGTTGAACCCGGTGCCGGTGGGCGTCGGGGGTGAGTTGTTCATTGCGGGTGGGCAGGTGGCGCGGGGTTATCGCGGCCGGGGCGGACTGACGGCGGAGCGGTTTGTGGCGGATCCGTTCGCCGGGGATGGCAGTCGTATGTATCGGTCGGGGGACCGGGTGCGGTGGTTGGCGGATGGGCGGGTGCAGTTTTTGGGTCGTGTGGATCATCAGGTGAAGGTGCGGGGTTTCCGTGTTGAGCCGGGTGAGGTGGAGGCGGTGCTGGCGGGGCATCCGTTGGTGCGGTCGGTGGTGGTGTCGGCGCGGGGTGAGGGTGTGGAGCGCCGGCTGGTGGCGTATGTGGTGCCGGAGGATGCCGGGGACGGTATTCCGGCAGTGGGTGAGCTGCGGGGGTTTGTTGGGGCTCGGTTGCCGGAGTACATGGTGCCGTCGGTGTTCGTGGAGCTGGCTGTACTGCCGTTGACGGCGAACGGGAAACTCGACCGCACCGCACTCCCCGAACCACAAGGAGTACGTCAGGACGCGACCGGACCTGTGGCACCGCGTACCGAAGCGGAACGCATCCTCGCCGACGTATGGGCACAGGTCCTCGGTGTGGACGAGGTGGGCGCCGAAGACAACTTCTTTGATCTGGGTGGGCATTCGCTGCTCGCTACCCAGGTCATCTCCCGGGTCCGTGAGGTGTTCGGGGTCGAGGTGCCCCTGTCGGTGCTCTTTGACGAGCCGACGATGCGCGAGTTCGCCTCTGTGATCGAGACCGCGGGCGCCGGTGTGACGGCTCCGCCGGTGACGGCGGTGGACCGGGACCAGGTACTGCCGTTGTCGTTTGCTCAGCAACGCCTCTGGTTCCTGGACCAGTTGGAACCGGGAAGCGCGGAGTACAACCTGTCGTCCTTGATGCGGTGGGCCGGTCCGCTGGACGTGCCCGCGTTGGGCGCGGCGCTGTCCGCTGTGGTGGCGCGGCACGAGGTGCTGCGGACGCGGTTGATGGCGGATGCGGACGGTGTGGCGTACCAGGTGATCGACGCACCCGCGCCGGTCCCGCTGCCGGTCGTGGACGTGTCTGATGCGGTGGATCCGGGGGCGGCTGCGCGGGTGTTGGTGGCGGTGGATGCGGGGCGGGCGTTTGATCTGTCGGTGGGTCCGTTGGTGCGGGCGACGTTGGTCCGGCTGTCGGCGGATGAGCATGTGCTGGCGTTGGTGATGCATCACGTGGTGTCGGACGAGTGGTCCGGGCGGATTCTGCGGCGTGAACTGTCGGCGCTGTACGAGGCGTTCCGCGACGGCGGGCCGGATCCGTTGGTGCCGCTTGCTGTGCAGTATGCGGACTTCGCGGTGTGGCAGCGGCAGTGGCTGACCGGTGAGGTCCTGGAGGAGCAACTGGCCTACTGGCGGGGGGCGTTGGCAGGGGCTCCGGTGCTGGAGTTGCCGACGGACCGGGCGCGTCCGGCGGTGCGTTCCACCGAGGGCGGCGTGGTGGAGGTGCGGGTGCCGGCCGCGACCGCTGAAGCCTTGCGGACACTGTCCCGTCGTAGTGGGACGACGATGTCGATGACGCTGCTGGCGGCGTTCAGCGTGCTGCTGGGCCGGTATGCGGACACGGACGATGTGGTGGTCGGCTCGCCGGTGGCCAACCGGAACCGGGCCGAGACCGAGGACCTGATCGGATTCTTCGTCAACACCCTGGTGATGCGGGCCGATCTGTCCGGTGACCCGTCCTTCGCCGAACTGCTGGGCCGGGTGCGGGAGATGACTCTTGGTGCCTACGCCCACCAGGACGTGCCCTTCGAGCAACTCGTCGACGAACTCGTCACGGAACGCGACCGATCCCGCAGCCCCCTCTTCCAAGTCCTCTTCGACTACGACAACGGGCAGTCGGGAGAGGAACCCCGGGAGGCCGACGCACACGCTGACCTCGACGCCCACGCCGACCCCGACGCCGGACCGGCGGACGTCGACGAGTTGCCGGTCAGGTTCGACCTGGTGGTCACGCTGGGAGAGGCCGGCGGCGAACTCGCGGGGGAGTTCCAGTTCAGCACCGCGCTGTTCGACACCTCCACGATCGAGCGGATGGCAGGGCACCTGGTCACGCTGCTGGAGGCGATCGCCGCCGATGCCGAACAGCGGGTGGGTGAACTGCCGGTTCTGAGTGCCGTCGAGCGGCGCCGCATGGTCGAGGAGTGGAACGACACCGCGGCGCCGATGCTCCCGGCGGGTGGAGTCCACGAGCTGATCGCGGCCCAGGCGGACGCGCACCCGGACGCGGTGGCCGTCACCTGCGGTGAAACGGCCCTGAAGTACGGCGAGTTGATGACCCGCGCCAACAGGCTGGCGCACCACCTGTGTGGATCCGGCGTGGGTACGGAGTCGATCGTGGCCCTGTGCCTGCCACGCGGGGTCGACATGGTTGTGGCGATGCTGGCGGTGTGGCAGGCAGGCGGTGCGTATCTGCCGCTGGATCCCGAATACCCGGCCGAGCGCCTGGAGTTCATGCTCGCGGACAGCGGCGCGAAGGTGCTGATCGGGCACCGTCCGGTGTCCGAGTCGACCGAGTCGACCGAGGCGGCGGAGGTGGCGGAGGTGGCCGCAAGGCTGCCGGTGGAGTCCGTGGTGTGGCTGGACGACCCGGCCCTCACCGAGGGTCTGCCGACCACGGCGCCCGAAGTCCCCGTACACGGCGACCAGTTGGCGTACGTGATCTACACATCGGGCTCGACCGGGCGGCCCAAGGGCGTACAGGTCGCTCATCGCGGTGTGGTGAATCTGGTGCGCGCACAAGGGCGGGCCTTCGGCGTGGAAGCCGGGGATGCGGTGGTGCAGTTCGCGCCGTTCGGGTTCGACGCAGCCGTCTCCGAGGTGTGCGTGACGCTGGCGTCGGGTGGCACGCTGGTGGTGGCGACGGCGGAGCAGCGCGCCGAGCCCGAGGCCTTGGCCGCACTCGTGCGGGGGCGGAACGTGCAGGTGGCGACCTTGCCGCCGTCACTGCTGGCCGTACTGAACCCCGGTGACCTGGACGGTATGGCCACCCTGGTCACCGCCGGCGAACGCCTCGACGCGGCGACGGCGGCCGTATGGGGCGAACACCACCGGCTGCTGAACGCGTACGGTCCGACCGAGGCCACGGTGTGCGCGAGCATCGCGACCGTCGATCCGCACGGTCAGGGCGCTCCGCCCATCGGCACCCCGATCGACAACACGCGGACGTACGTCCTGGACGAGTGCCTCAACCCGGTACCGGTCGGTGTGGCAGGCGAGCTGTACATCGCCGGCACCGGCGTGGCCCGTGGCTACGGAGGGCGCCCCGCGCTGTCTGCCGAGCGCTTTCTGCCCGACCCGTTCACTTCCGATGGTGCGCGCATGTACCGCTCGGGCGACCGGGCCCGCTGGTCGCCGGACGGGCAACTGGAATTCCTGGGCCGTGCCGATGACCAGGTCAAGGTCCGCGGCTTCCGTATCGAACCCGGTGAGATCGAAGCCGTCCTGACCACCCACCCGCAGATCCGCTCGGCCGTCGTGACGGCCCACGAGGACACCGCCCACGAGGACACCGAGGACCGACGCCTCGTCGCCTACCTCGTTCCGGCCGACCAGGCCGAGGGCATACCGGCGGTCAATGACCTGCGGGACCATGTCCAGCGGAGTCTGCCGGCCTTCATGGTCCCGGCCGTGTTCATGGAACTGGCCGCCCTGCCGCTGACCGCGAACGGGAAGATCGACCGAGCCTCGCTGCCCGCGCCGGACGCCTCGGCCCGCGTGGGTTCGGCGGAGGCCTACGTCGAGCCACGTACCGGCGTCGAGCAGGATCTGGCCGGAGTGTGGGCGCAGATCCTCGGTGTGGAACGCGTCGGGGCCGAGGACAACTTCTTCGAGCTCGGTGGCGACTCGATCAGCAGCATCCGCGTCGTGGCCCGAGCCCGGGAACTCGGCATTCACGTGACCGTGGCGCAGTTGTTCGACCACCAGACGGTGGCCGGTCTGGCGTCGGTGGCATCGAGTGAAAGCACGACAGATGCCGAACAGGGTGTCGTAGTCGGGGAGTTCCCGCTGACTCCGATCCAGCGCTGGTTCCTGGAACGCGAGTTGCCGGAGCCCTGGCATTTCAACCAGTCGACGGTGCTGGAGATCACCGGCCGTGTCGAACCCGAGCTGTTGCGCGCCGCGTTGGCCGCGCTGGTCGAGCACCACGACGTACTGCGCTCCAACTTCGCGCAGGAGGACGGGCAGTGGGTCGGTCGTGTGATGGCGGCAGTCGAGCCGGGCGACCTGGTGACGGTGATCGATGCCCCTGCGGCGGATGTCGAAGACGAGTTCCTGGAGGCGCGGGCCTCGGAGGTGCAGGCCGGTCTCGACCTGAGCGACGGCCCCCTCCTCCGTGCGGCCCTTGTCGACCGGGGTGAGCGAGGCCAACTGGTCCTCCTCGTCATCCACCACCTGGTCGTGGACGCGGTCTCCTGGCCTGTCCTGTTGGAGGATCTGGCGTCGGCGTATGAGCAGGTCGAGCGTGGTTCCGTGAGGGTGGAACTGCCGGCGAAGACGACGTCGTTCGTGCGTTGGGCTCAGCGGTTGGGTGAGTTGGCGGTGTCTTCGGAGGTTGAGGCTGAGGTTGCTCATTGGCGGGAGGTGGGGGCTGCGGCGGGTGTGTTGCCGCGTGAGTTCGGGGGTGGGAATACGGTCGCGGCGGCGCGGCGGGTGTCGGTGGCGTTGGGTGCGGAGTCGACGGAGCGTCTGCTGCGTGAGGTGCCGGGTGCGTTCCGGACGCAGATCAATGACGTACTGCTCAGTGTTCTGGGTGCGGTGTTGACGGAGTGGGCCGGGACGTCATCGGTCGTGGTGGATGTGGAGGGCCACGGCCGCGAGGACGTGGGTTCCGACATCGACGTCTCCCGTACCGTCGGTTGGTTCACGAGTGTGCGTCCGGTCGCGCTGGGGGGTGTGGAAGGCGGTGATCTGGGTGCGTTGTTGCGGCGTACGAAGGAGGATCTGCGGGCGGTGCCGCGTAAGGGTCTGGGTTACGGCCTGCTGCGGTACCTGAGCGACTGGGAGCCGGTCTCTGGCTCGGGTGCGGAGGTCTCCTTCAACTACCTCGGCCAGTCGGGCCGACGTCCGGACGCGCACGACGCCGGCGAGGGCCGAAGCGCCGACCGCTTCCGTCCGTCAGGCAGGGACCTGGGCGTGGCGCAGTCGTCCGAGGGCGATCGTCCCCACCTGATCGAGGTCAACAGCCAGGTTGTTGACGGCAGTTTGGAGATGGTGTGGACGTATGGGGGTGAGGTGTATGACGAGGGGACGGTGGAGCGGTTGGCGCAGCGGTACGTCGATGTCCTCACCCGGATGATCGAGTATTGCTGCCGTCCGGGAGTGGGCGGATATACGCCGTCGGATTTCCCGTTGGCCGGTTTGGATCAGGATGCGTTGGATGGTGTCG
>NZ_JBHXME010000302.1:0-5668 GCF_042721125.1 Streptomyces sp. NPDC058469 | reverse complement strand
GTGTGATCGTCGCCGCGGACAAGGACGTGGACCTGAGCCGTTTCGTCGGCAAGCGGGTCCTGGGCGGCTGCTGTCGTAGATCAAGGGATTCACCAGATTCACCAGATGAGGACGCCGCCGCCGATGTCACGGGCGCGCCGGGCGGCCGCCTCGATGTTGTCCAGGCGGCTCTCGACGAGGTCGGGACGCTCGCCGACCGCCGCGGCGACCGGTTCGAGGTGCGCCCGCAGCAGCGCGAGCTCGCGCAGGAAGTCCGGTACGTCCGAGGCCTCGACGTACAGGTCGCTGGAGGCCAGCACGGGAAGGTACGTGGCGCCCAGCGAGCGCACGGGCGCCGAACCCCACACGGTCTCGCGCCAGTTCTCGAACCCGGCCGAGTCGTTGCACCCCTCCGGAACGTCGAGCACGTTCCACTGGCCGTCCGCGTCACGCAGGAACACATCCACAGCCAAGGTCATGACCGCAGTGGACCACCGGTCGACCGGCCGGTCCACCGGTTACGGGTAAAGGTCACCCTCCGAGTGGAGGTCACTCCCCGAGCCGCGGCAGCACCCGCTCCGCGAACAGCCGCAGGCTGCGCCATCCCTCGTCCACCGGCATCCCGCCCGCCAGCGGATGCAGGACGAGGTTGTCGAGCCCCAGCGCCACGCACTCGTCCGGCGTGAGGATGCGGTACACGCCCTCCGCACGCAGCTCGGCCACGGTCGTGGCCCCCGACTTCACCGCCGAGCGGATGTCGCCGGACTGCCAGGAGGCGTACGTCCGCGCCTCGTGCAGGAAGTGCGCCCCGTACTCGGCCCAGGCGCGGTCCGGGTCCTCGGCGATGTGCAGCAGCGGGGTCTCGGCGCCCGGCATCATGGTCCAGCCCTCGGTGCCGTACTCGACGAGCCGGTCCTTGTAGTACGCCTCCAGGTCGGGCAGGTGCGCGCTGGGGAAGAAGGGCAGGCCCAGACGCGCGGCGCGACGGGCGGCGGCCTTCGAGGAGCCGCCGACCAGGAGCAGGGGGTGCGGGTCGGAGAAGGGGCGCGGGGTGACCCGTACCGTACGGCCGCGGTACTCGAACTCCTCGCCGGACCAGGCCTTCAGGACCGTCTCCAGCAACTCGTCCTGGAGCTTGCCCCGGCGCTTCCAGTCCACGTCGAACTGGGCGTACTCCTCGGGCCGGTAGCCGATCCCGGCCACGGTCACCAGCCGGCCGCCGCTCAGCAGATCGAGCACGGCGATGTCCTCGGCCAGCCGCAGCGGGTCGTGCAGCGGGCCGATGACCGCCGAGACGGTCACGGCGATGTGCCGGGTCGCGCCGAACACCGCGCCCGCGAAGGCGAAGGGCGACGGCAGCCAGTTGTTGGCGACGCCGTGGTGCTCCTCCGTCTGCACGGTGGTGATCCCGCGTTCGTCGGCGTACGCGGCCATCTCCAGGGCGGCCCGGTAGCGGGCGCTCAGCGAGGCGGGGGTCGCGCCGGGTTCGACGAGGTTGAAACGTACGACCGAGACGGGCATGGAAGGTCCCCCTTCGTGTGTGGTGGGGGACGGTAGCTGACGGTGCATCAGATGGCCATGGTGATGACTACGGCCGTCCGGGCTTCCTCGTGTGTACGAGGTCGGGGGCGCCGACGCCCCGGCCGCGCCCGCGCTGGGCCCCGGCGAGACCCATGACTGATACTGGGTGGGTTATGGAAACCGTCATCCTTGCTGTAGTCATCGCCGTGGTCGTGCTCGGTGCGCTCGGCGGGCTCGTCGTCGGCAGCCGGCGCAAGAAGCCGCTGCCCCCGCCGCCCACCTCCGTGCCCGACATCACCGCCCCGCCGGCCGAGCCGCACGTCGGCGACGAGGCCGAGACCCCGCGCGACGAAGCGCGCCGGACGATAGAGGAGGTGGATCTTCCGGACGGTTCGGCCCCGGCCGCCGTCGAGGAACCCCTTGTACTGGACGTCCCCGAGCCGACCGCCGGACGGCTCGTCCGGCTGCGCTCCCGGCTCTCCCGCTCGCAGAACGCGCTCGGCCAGGGGCTGCTCACGCTCCTGTCGCGCGAGCACCTCGACGAGGACACCTGGGAGGAGATCGAGGACACCCTCATCACCGCCGATGTCGGCGTCGCGCCCACCCAGGAACTGGTCGACGCGCTGCGCGAGCGCGTGAAGGTGCTCGGCACCCGGACCCCGCAGGAGCTGCGCGCACTGCTGCGCGAGGAACTGCTCAAGCTGGTCGGCACCGACGTCGACCGCACGGTCAGGACCGAGCCCGAGGACCGCAAGCCCGGCATCGTGATGGTCGTCGGGGTCAACGGCACCGGCAAGACCACCACCACCGGCAAGCTCGCCCGTGTGCTCGTGGCCGACGGGCGGACCGTCGTGCTCGGCGCCGCGGACACCTTCCGTGCCGCCGCCGCCGACCAGTTGCAGACCTGGGGTGAGCGCGTCGGCGCCCACACCGTGCGCGGGCCCGAGGCCGGCGATCCCGCCTCCGTCGCGTTCGACGCGGTGAAGGAGGGCAAGGAGATGGGGGTCGACGTCGTCCTCATCGACACCGCCGGGCGGCTGCACACCAAGACCGGTCTCATGGACGAACTCGGCAAGGTCAAGCGGGTCGTCGAGAAGCACGCGCCGCTCGACGAGATCCTGCTCGTCCTCGACGCCACCACCGGGCAGAACGGCCTGGTGCAGGCCCGCGTCTTCGCCGAGGTCGTCGACATCACCGGCATCGTCCTGACCAAGCTGGACGGCACGGCCAAGGGCGGCATCGTGATCGCCGTCCAGCGTGAACTGGGCGTACCGGTGAAGCTGATCGGGCTCGGTGAGGGTGCGGATGATCTGGCACCGTTCGAGCCGGAGGCGTTTGTTGACGCCCTTATCGGCGACTGACGTTCCGTGGGTTGCGCGGTTCTTTTGTCCGCGCACCGGTGGGGGCTGGTCGCGCAGTTCCCCGCGCCCCTTACAGGGGCGCTGTAGTCGCCCCCGTGCGAAAAAGTGCCCGCCCTCAACTCACGGTTGGGGACGGGCACTTCGTCGTTTACGGTTATGCGCGCGACCTGTGTGCCACATACGCCAGCGTCCCCAGCAACAGCCGTGCCGCCGGTGGCTTCGTCGCCGAGTCCAGCGCGGGGGAGCGGAGCCAGCGGACCGGGCCGAGACCGCCTCGGTCGGAGGGTGGGGCGGTGATGTGGGTGCCGGGGCCCAGGCCGCGCAGGTCGAGGGAGGTGGGGTCGTCCCAGCCCATGCGGTAGAGCAGCACGGGGAGTTCGGCGGCGGCGCCGGGGGCGACGAAGAAGTGGGCGCGGTGGTCGGGGGTCGCCGCGACCGGGCCGAGCGGGAGGCCCATCCGCTCCAGGCGGGCCAGCGCGCGACGCCCGGCGGGCTCGGCCACCTCGATCACGTCGAACGCGCGCCCCACCGGCAGCATGATCGCGGCGCCCGGCAACTCGGCCCAGGCCACGGTGACTTCGTCGAGGGTCGCGCCGGCCCGCACCTCCGGCGCGAAGGTCAGCGGATGCGCGCCCGGCGTACGGCATTCCGTGTCGCCGCACGAGCACGCGCCACCGGCGGCCCGTGCTCCTGCGACCACGTCCCAGCCCCAGAGTCCGGTGAACTCGGCCACCGCCGTGCACTCCGACGCGCGGCCGCGGCGGCGCGTGCCGGACCTGATGTCGCGGATACCCCGGCTGCTGCCGATCGTGAAGCCCATGCCCCCTCCAACGGGTCCGACGCACCGGTGGTTACGAGACGGATGCGTGCAGTCACTCTGTGTTCACGCCTGCCCCGCGCCGCGTGTTCCAGGCGGCGTCCAGGAGCACCCCGGGTGGTGTGCTCGACGGCACGCGCCCCTGCGTGCACCGCTACGCCCACCTCCGGCCGTCCTATGTCAAGTGAATCGTGCGCGGACAACCGTAGGTTCATTCGAAGGGGTGGCGAATGGTGGCGTTTCCGCGATCGCCGTGGCTGGACGGGTGATCGTAGGATTACTTTGAGTGCACAAGTCCTCGGGGCACATGCGCTTGTGGGTATGCCGGAGGCAACTCGTCATCTCGTTCGAAGGGTGACAAGTGCGGGACGGGAAGCCGTATTTACCGGCATTCTGATAGGGCTTGGCGCACAGCGGCGACAAGTGGTTCCAGGGATGGGGGCGTTCCAGTGGGCGGCAACGGCGGAAGCGGGACAACCGCGGCCAGTACGGAGAAGCGCCCCAATGAGCTGCTCGGCTCGTGGTTCGTGCGCAGCGGCTGGTCCAAGGGTGAGCTGGCGCGTCAAGTGAACCGCAGGGCACGGCAGTTGGGGGCCAACCACATCTCCACGGACACCTCGCGCGTACGCCGCTGGCTGGACGGCGAGAACCCGCGCGAGCCGATCCCGAGGATCCTCTCGGAGCTGTTCTCCGAGCGCTTCGGCTGTGTCGTCTCGGTCGAGGACCTGGGGTTGCGCGCGGCCCGCCAGGCACCCTCCGTGTCCGGCGTCGACCTGCCGTGGACGGCCCCGCAGACGGTGGCCCTGCTCAGCGAGTTCTCGCGCAGCGACCTCATGCTGGCGCGGCGCGGCTTCCTCGGGGCCTCGCTGGCCCTGTCGGCGGGACCGTCCCTCATCGAGCCCATGCAGCGCTGGCTCGTCCCCGGCCCCTCGGCCCACCAGCCGGAGCCCGAGCCGGTGAGCGCCTCCCGGCACGTCGGGCGGCTCTCCAGGCCGGAGTTGGAGCTGCTGGAGTCCACCACGGCGATGTTCCGCAAGTGGGACGCCCAGTGCGGCGGCGGCCTGCGCCGCAAGGCGGTCGTAGGACAGCTGCACGAGGTGACCGACCTCCTCCAGGAGCCCCAACCCGAGGCCACCACCCGCAAGTTGTTCAAGGTCGCCGCCGAACTCGCCGAGCTGGCGGGCTGGATGTCGTACGACGTGGGGCTCCAGCCCACCGCGCAGAAGTACTTCGTCCTCGCCCTGCACGCCGCCAAGGAGGCGGGCGACAAGCCTCTCGGGTCGTACGTCCTGTCCAGCATGAGCCGGCAGATGATCCACCTCGGCCGGCCCGACGACGCGCTGGAGCTGATCCACCTCGCGCAGTACGGCAGCCGGGACTGCGCGAGCCCGCGCACCCAGTCGATGCTGTATGCGATGGAGGCCCGCGCCTACGCGAACATGGGGCAGCCCGGCAAGTGCAAGCGGGCGGTCCGGATGGCCGAGGACACCTTCGGGGACGTACACGACTGGGACGACCCGGACCCGGACTGGATCCGCTTCTTCTCCGAGGCCGAGCTGTACGGCGAGAACTCGCACTCCTATCGCGACCTCGCCTACGTCGCCGGCCGCAGTCCCGCCTACGCCTCGCTGGCCGAGCCCGTCATGCAGCGGGCGGTGGACCTCTTCGCCAAGGACGAGGAGCACCAGCGGTCGTACGCACTCAATCTCATCGGAATGGCCACCGTGCACCTCCTGCAGCGGGAGCCCGAGCAGAGCGCGGTGCTGGCGACGGAGGCGATGACCGTCGCCAAGAAGGTGCGCTCCGAGCGCGTCAACACTCGTATTCGAAAGACCGTCGACACGGCGGTCCGTGACTTCGGTGATCTGGCCGAAGTCGTCGACCTCACCGACCGGCTCGCGATCGAGCTGCCGGAGACCGCCGAAGCGGTCTGACAACCCCAAGCCCCGGCCGCGGCCGGCCCTCCCGAACCGCCCGACTCGGCTCCCCC
>NZ_JBHXME010000301.1:0-5860 GCF_042721125.1 Streptomyces sp. NPDC058469 | reverse complement strand
GTAGCCGTACATGAGGAGGGGCCACCGACCCCCCGGTGGCCCCTCCTCTCCCCTCCTGATCCCGCCCCGGTCCGTCACTACCGGGGCAGCACCACGACATACGCGGCCGGATCGCGGTCGGCCGACGCCATCAGTGCCGTACGGACCACCGCCGCCTGTTGCTCCATCGCGTCCCGGAGCTTCTTCGGGGTGATGTGGACGACCGTGATGCCCAGCCGTTCCAGGTGCTCGCGCTTGCGGGCGTACTCCGACCACAGCGCGTCCTCATCCTGGCGCGGGGCGCGCGTGTCCAGCTCCACGGCCACCGCCTGCTCGGGCCAGTACGCGTCCAGGCCGCCGAGGTGGGGGCCGCCCGGCAACCTGAGATCGACGTTCCACACCGGGTCGGGGAGGCCGTACTCGCTCACCATCCGGTAGAGGCGGTCCTCCGCGATCGCGCGGCCCTCGGCCAGCAGCGAGTCCACCGCGTCCACCACGTGCGGGCGGCTCAGCAGCTTGGCGTTGTTCAACTCCCGTACCACCGCGGCCGGTTCGCAGTGGCCGCCGCGTACCGCCTCGGTGAGCAGCCCGCGTACCGCGTTCGCGTCCGACAACTCGGCCACCGCGTCCGCGAGGGCCCGCGGCACCGGGGCGACCGGGACGCCCTTCACCTGCTGCGCGGCGGGGAGCGACGCGGTGCGGACGATCCGCACGCAGCCCGTCGAGCGCAGCCGGCGCATACGGGGGACCAGGACGTCGATGTGCTTCAGGGAGGGCACTTCCGGCGCCGACGTGAAGCCGTGCAGGCTCAGCGCCGCCAGGCCCGTGAGCATCGTCTCCGTGTACGTCGGGCGGTGCGGCTCCTCCGCGCCGGGCTGGACCGGGACCCCCGCCGTCCGCTCCCGCGCCGCGTACACCAGCACCGCGTGCAGCCGCTCCTCGCCGGTGGGCGGGCCGGAGTGCAACAGGACGACGCCGGGAAGGAGTTGCTGCCACGGCCCGTCGGGACGGCACTGCTCGTTCACCTCTGCGGCCGGGACGCCGTGCGCCCGGAGCTGAGCCGTCGTCAGCACGCGGCGGTGCGCCCCGGAGAGGTGGCTGAGGGGGCGGGGGGAGAGCGGGGTGTTGTGGTTCATGCAACGGGGTTTCCCGCGCCGGATCCGCTCCCTAACCGCTGTTACACGCCCGTCGACAAATCCGGACAACGCGGTACTAAAGGACAGGCGTTCGGATGCCGAGTAGGCGCCGAAAACCCCTGGTCCGGATGGGGTGGACCAGGGGTTACGGGGTGGATTAGCTGTATTCAGTAACGGTGACGGAGAGGCCAATCACAGGCCAAAGCCGCACCCGACCGTTGGCCAAGGGTCAACCCTGAGCGCCCCGCCCCTCGTTGTCCGCCGCCTGCGCCCGCAACGCCCGCGCCAGATCGTCCCGCGACTCCAGCACCAGCCGCCGCAGCGCCGGCGCAGCCCCCTCGTGGGACGTCAGCCACGCGTCCGTCGCGTCCAGCGTCGCCTGCGCGTCCGCCGCGGCCGGGTACGCCGGGAACAGCCCCCGCACCACATCCACGCCGATCTGGATCGACCGCTCCGTCCACACCCGCTCGATCGCCGCGAAGTACTTCTCCGTGTACGGCGCGAGCAACTCCCGCTGCGACGGCTGCGCGAAGCCCGCGATGGTGGCCTCGACCAGCGCGTTGGACAGCGCGTCCGACTCCACGACCTGCGCCCACGCCTGCGCCTTGACGGCCGCCGAGGGACGGGCGGCGAGACAGCGGACCTGGTGGCGCTTGCCGGACGCGGTGTCGTCCCGGGCCAGTTCGGCGGCGACCATGGCCTCGTCGGCGGCGCCGTGCGAGGTCAGCGGCTCCAGGAACGCCCAGCGCAGCTCCTGGTCGACGGCCAGGCCCTCGATCTTCTCCGTACCCTCCAACAGGGCGTGCAGCAGCGCCAGTTCCTCCGGCGCCGACGCCACCGACGCGAAGAAACGCGCCCACGCCAGCTGCTGCTCGCTGCCCGGCTCGGCGTTGCGCAGATCCCGCAGCGCGATGTGCGCCAGGATCTTCGCGCCGGTCTCGCGCCACCACGGCGGCGAGTAGTTGACCAGCGCCGAGTTCGCCCAGGCGTGCAGCACCTGAAGGACACCGATGTCGGTCTCCCGGCGCCCGAACTGCGCCACCAGGTCGATGAAGTCGGGCGCGAGCAACAGCGCGTCCCGCGTCATGTTCCACAGCGCCGACCAGCACAGCGCACGCGCCATCGGGTCGGTGAGCGCGCCGAGGTGTTCGCGCAGGGTGGCCAACGAGGTCGCGTCGAAGCGGGTCTTGCAGTACGTGAGGTCGTCGTCGTTGACGAGCACCAGGTCCGGAGCGTCCGCACCGGCCAGCTCCACAATGACCGTCCGCGCACCGTCGACGTCCACCTCGGCCCGCTCGTACCGCACGAGACGGTTGTCCTCCAGCCGGTAGAGGCCCACCGCCACCCGGTGCGGGCGCAGTTCGGGGTGGGATTCCGCCGCCTCCTGGAGCACGGTCAGCTCGGCGATGCGGCCGCCCTCCACGTCCAACACCACTTGCGGAGTGAGGGAGTTGACCCCGGCCGTCTGCAGCCACGACCGCGACCAGGACGCCATGTCCCGGCCGCTCGTCTCCTCAAGGACCGACAACAGGTCACCGAGGCGCGTGTTGCCGTACGCGTTCCGCTTGAAGTAGCGGCGCGCGCCCTCAAGGAACGCGTCCTGGCCGACGTACGCCACCAACTGCTTCAGTACGGAAGCCCCCTTGGCGTACGTGATGCCGTCGAAGTTGAGCTTCGCGTCCTGGAGGTCGCGGATGTCGGCGGTGATCGGGTGCGTGGAGGGGAGCTGGTCCGCGCGATAGGCCCACGCCTTGCGGCGGTTGGCGAAGCTGATCCAGGCGTCGGTGAAGCGGGTCGCGCCGACGCTCGCGAACACCCCCATGAAGTCCGCGAAGGACTCCTTCAGCCACAGGTCGTCCCACCACTCCATGGTGACGAGGTCGCCGAACCACATGTGCGCCATCTCGTGCAGGATCGTGTTGGCCCGGCCCGCGTACGAGGCCTGCGTCACCTTCCCCCGGAAGATGTACTCCTCGCGGAAGGTGACGAGCCCCGGGTTCTCCATCGCGCCGAGGTTGTACTCGGGCACGAACGCCTGGTCGTACTTCCCGAAGGGGTACGGGTAGTCGAAGTGGTCGTGGAAGAAGTCGAGGCCCTGCTTGGTGATCAGGAAGACGTCGTCGGCGTCGAAGTGGGGCGCCAGGCCCTTGCGGCACATCGCGCCGAGCGGGATCTCCAGCGTCGTACCGTCGTCGAAGGTACGGGAGTAGGAGTCCGTGACGTAGTGGTACGGGCCCGCCAGGAACGCCGTGATGTACGTCGAGATCGGCTTCGTCTCCGCGAACTTCCATACGCCGTCGGTCAGTTCACCGACGCCGTTGCTCCACACCGTCCAGCCCTCGGGGGCACGCACCTCGGCGCGGAAGGGCGCCTTGAGGTCCGGCTGTTCGAAGGTGGCGAAGACGCGGCGCGAGTCGGCCGGCTCGTACTGGGTGTAGAGGTAGATCTCGCCGTCCTCGGGGTCGACGAAGCGGTGCATGCCCTCGCCGGTACGGGAGTACGCGCACTGCGCGTCGACGATCAGCTCGTTCTCGGCGGCCAGGTCCTCCAGCTGGATGCGCGTGCCGTCGAAGACCGCGCCCGGGTCGAGGTCCTTGCCGTTGAGCGAGACGGCGGTGACGCCCGGCGCGATCAGGTCCGCGAAGCTCGCCGCGCCCGGTTCGGCGCAGCGGAACCGGATCGTGGTCACGGACCGGAAGGTCCGCGGCCCCTCCGCGGTGCCCTCGCTCCCGGCGGAGTCGCCCACCGCCGAGCGCAGGTCGAGGGACACGTCGTACCCGTCGACGGACAGCAGGGCGGCCCGCTCGCGGGCCTCGTCGCGGGTCAGATTCTCACCGGGCACGGAGGCACTCCCTCGGATGGTGTTCGATATGCGGTCAGGGCCGATCCTGCCATGCGCCCCTGACCGCAGGTACCCGGGAATGAGGTGGGGAGGGGCGGTGTTGCCGTGGGGAAACGGCCGTATTCCGAGGAGCGTCATGTCTGAGACCGCCAAGACCCCCGTGGACTTCTGGTTCGACCCGCTGTGCCCCTGGGCCTGGATGACCTCCCGGTGGGTGCTGGAAGTGGAGAAGGTCCGGGACATCGAGGTCAGCTGGCACGTGATGAGCCTCGCCGTCCTCAACGAGAACCGCCTCGACGAGATCCCGGCGGAGTACGCGGAGAACATGCGCCCCGGCGGCAAGTCCTGGGGCCCGGTCCGCGTCGCCATCGCCGCCCAGCAACTGCACGGCGACGAGGTCGTCGGCAAGCTGTACACCGCGCTCGGCACCCGCATCCACAACGAGGGCCTCGGCGTGACCCCCGAGTCCATCGCCCTCGCCCTGTCCGACGCGGGCCTGCCGGCCGAGCTGATCGAGTACGCCGACAGGGACACCTACGACACCGAGCTGCGCGCCTCCCACAAGGAGGGCATCGAGAAGGTCGGCCAGGACGTCGGCACCCCCGTCATCGCCGTCCCCGGGCCCGACGGCGAGCAGATCGCCTTCTTCGGCCCGGTCGTCACCCCCGCCCCCAAGGGCGAGGAAGCGGCCCGCCTCTGGGACGGCACGGTCGCGGTCGCCTCGGTCCCCGGTTTCTACGAGCTGAAGCGCACCCGCACGAAGGGGCCGGACTTCAGCAACCTGTAAGCACGGCGGCGCTCACTCCGGGGCAGCGGCCTTCTCCTCACGGAACTTCTCGGGGAGATCGCCGCCGCCTCGCGCATGGAACGCCGGCTGGTACCGCACACAGCCCTTGACGGCGCAGCGCCACAGATTGTCCACGTAGTGCCGGGGCCCCTTCTCCTCACGGACGGCGGCCTTCTCGGCGGCGGCCATCTTCTGGAAGTCCTGCATCCCACGACAGTTCGGGCACCATTTTCGAAGTACCGTCATGAACTCCTCCTCGCCACGCGGGGCCAGGCCGGTAGTACACCGCGAATCGCAGGCGCCCGCCCCCGAAATCACCGGCTCCGGTGGCGCGCCGTCGCCAGGCGACCGAGGTGGTCCTCGAAACCGACGGAGTAGTACGCCGCCCGGTCCGCGTCCGGTTCCACGATCCGGGTCGGCCTGGTCCACACCCCCGCGTCCAGCGGAACCCCGTACCGTTCCGCCGCCGCGAGCACCGCACCCCGCGCGCCCACCTCACCCTCGACGACCCGCAACGGCCGCCCCAGCACATCCGCGAGCAGCCGCATCCAGGCCGGGCTGCGCGTACCGCCACCGCACACGGCCAGCGACCCCGTGAGACCCGCCCCCTCCAGACAGTGCCGGGCCGCGTAACCGATGCCCTCGCAGGTCGCGCGGATCAGGTCGGCGGGCGTCGACTCCAGGGAGACACCGGTGAGTTCGGCGCGGAGACGGGGCTCGACGAAGGGCGCGCGCTCGCCGGACGGCGCGAAGTAGGGCAGCACCCGCACCCCGTTCGCCCCGGCCGGGGTCGCCGCGAGCAGCGCGTCCACCTCCTCGTGCCGGACGCCCGTCGTCGACAGCACCCAGTCCAGGGCCGCCGTACCGACCATCGCCGGCATGGCCCGCAACCAGTGCCCCGGCCGGTCGAGGGAGATGTACAGACCGGCCGGTTCACCGCTCAGGTCCAGCTCGGTGGTCGCGACGAGACTGGCGAGACAGGTCCCGACGATCAGCAGCCCGTCGCCCGGTTCCGTCACGCCCGCACCGAGCGCGCAGGCGGGCATGTCAAACGACCCGATCCCGAACCCTATGCCACCCGCCAGCCCCTCCCCACTCCACGAGTCCGTCGCGCCC
>NZ_JBHXME010000300.1:0-5879 GCF_042721125.1 Streptomyces sp. NPDC058469 | reverse complement strand
GTGGAGTTTCCGGCTGGGCGCCAAGGCCGGTGAACGCGGCGCCGAAGAGGCCGCGCACACAATCCGGTTGGCCGGGCGCGCGCCACCCTGGCACCCTGGTCCTCGACAACACCGTCGAGGACGAAAGCCGAGACATGACCACCGAAAAGCTCACCGTAGGCGTCCTGGGCACCGGCATCATGGGCGCCGCGATGGCCCGCAACCTCGCCCGCGCCGGCCACACCGTCCACGCCTGGAACCGCACCCGCGCCAAGGCCGACCCCCTGACCGCCGACGGCGCGCACGTCGCCGACACGGTGGCGGAGGCCGTACGCGACGCGGACGTGATCCTCACGATGCTCTACGACGGCGACACCGTGCTCGACGTGATGCGCGAGGCCGCCCCCGCCCTGCGCCCCGGCGCCGCGTGGATCCAGTCGACGACGTCGAGCCTCGAATCGGTGGGCGAACTGGCCGAGTTCGCCAACCGCCACGACCTGGTCTTCTACGACGCCCCCGTCCTCGGCACCCGCCAGCCCGCCGAGGCCGGTCAGCTGACGGTCCTGGCGGCGGGTCCGGAGAGCGGCCGCAAGACGGTGACCCCGGTCTTCGACGCGGTCGGCGCCCGCACGATGTGGGTGGGCGAGGAGGGCGCGGTGGCGACGGCGACCCGTCTGAAGCTGGTGTCCAACAGCTGGGTGCTGGCGGTGACGAACGCGGCGGGCGAGGCGCTGGCGTTGTCCAAGGCGCTGGACGTGAACCCCCAGAGCTTCCTCGACCTCATCGCCGGCGGTCCCCTCGACATGGGTTACCTGCACGCCAAGTCGGCCGCCATCCTCAACGACCAGCTGACCCCGGCGAGTTTCGCGGTCACGACGGCGGAGAAGGACGCCCGGCTGATCGTGCGGGCGGGAGCGGCGCACGGCGTGCGGCTGGACGTGGCGGCGGCGAGCGCGGAACGGTTCGCGCGGGCGGCGGCGCAGGGGCACGGGGACGAGGACATGGCTGCGGCCTACTTCGCGAGCTTCGAGGCGGGGGCAGGAGCGGGCACGGAGGCGGCCGAGGACGGGACTTCGGGCGACTGAGCGTCACCGTTGCGTCACAGGTGGTGCGCAGGCGGAACCCTGGGTGCGGCTCGCCTGTCTCCCTCCGCGAGGTCGGCGAAGGCCGGTCCGTGCACAGCGAGTTCGGGGGACGTCATGCAGAAGAGCAGCATCCGTAGGGGCGCGATGGTGGTGGCCGCGGTGTCGGCGGCGGTCGTCATGACGGCGTGCCGGCCGGGCGACTCGACGACCGGGTCCGACGCGTCGTCGAAGACACCGACCGCGACCGCCTCCTCCCCCGCCTCCTCCGGGTCCACCGGATCGACGGGCACCTCCGGGTCGACGGGCACCTCCGGGTCCACGGGATCGTCCGGGTCCACCGGAACAGCGGCGAAGACCTGCGCGGCGGCGGCCCTGAAGGCGACCGCCTATCAGGCCGCCGATCGCCCGGCCGGGACCGGGACCGGGGCGGCGATCGTCCGGTTCACCAACACCGGCGCCAAGCCGTGCGTCCTCCAGGGCCATCCCACGGTCGCCGGCGCTGCGAACGGTTCCCCGGAGCTCAACGTCCCCCTCCAGGTCACCCCCGTCGGCTCCGCCTCCCCCGTGAAGCTCGCCCCCGGTGCCCAGGCCTGGCTGAAGCTGACCTTCGTGCAGGTGCAGGGCGAGGGCGACGGCTACTGCAAGTCCGGTTCGGCGCCGGTGGTCTACCCGACCATGGTGATCGGCCTGCCGGGTTCCGGGGCACACCAAGTCGCCCTGGACGACGGCCAGTTCGCGGAGTGCGACGGCACGCTGACCGCGACGGCCGTATCGGCGGTGAAGCCTTCCTGACCCCGTGCGTCAGCGGGCGGCGGACGCCTCCGCCGCCAGCCCGCGCATGACGTGTTCGAGCAGCGCGAGCAGCACCGTCTTCACCGACTCCCTGTCGCAGGCGTCGCACAGCACGAGCGGTATGTCGGGGGCGAGGTCGAGTGCGGCGCGGATCTCCTCGGGGTCCTCGTCGCAGCGGCCGTTGAAGCAGTTGACGCCCACGGCGAAGGGGATGCCGCGGTGCTCGAAGAAGTCGACGGACGGGAAGCAGTTCTCCAGCCGCCGGGTGTCGGCGAGGACGACGGCGCCGAGCGCGCCGCGGGACAGGTCGTCCCACATGAACCAGAACCGGTCCTGCCCGGGGGCCCCGAAGAGGTAGACCACGAGGGCCGAACTCAGCGTGATCCGGCCGAAGTCCATGGCGACCGTCGTCGTGGTCTTCCGCTCCACCCCGGCGAGGTTGTCGACACCGACGCTGGCCTCGGTGATGAGTTCTTCGGTACGCAGGGGCGTGGTCTCGCTGATCGCGCCGACGAGGGTGGTCTTGCCGACGCCGAAGCCGCCCGCGACAAGGATCTTGGCGGTCGCGGCGTTGGGCGCGACCGCGGTGGCGCGGGAGTGGGCTCCGCGGGGGTCAGATTCTGCGTATGCCATCGATCACTGCCTGGAGGAAACGGGCGTCGGGGGTACCGGCCGCGGCGGGCGGGGAGACGGAGACGAGTTCGTTGTCCAGCAGGTCATCGAGGAGTACCCGGATCACCGCGACGGGCAGGTCGAGCCGGGCGGCGACCTCCACCAGCGCGGTCGGCGTACGGCACAGGGCGAGCAGCCGGTTCTGTTCGGGCTGGAGGCGCTGTTCGCGGGTGGGCGGCCGGACGGTGCTGATCAGGGTGATCAGTTCGATACCGGAGTGGAAGGCCGGGGTCCGGCCGCCGGTCACCGTGTACGGGCGGACGAGCAGCGCGGGGTCGGGAAGTCCGCAGAAGACCCAGCCGCACCGGAGTCCGCGGCGAATCCAGCCGCACGAGGGCCCACCGAGGACCCAGCCGCACGGAAGTCCGCGGAGGGCCCGGCCGCACGGGAGTCCGCGGCGAGTCCGGCCGCACGGGAGTCCGCGGCGAGTCCGGCCGCACCGGAGTCCGCGGCGAGTCCGGCCGCACGGGAGTCCGCCGAGGCTCCGGTCTCGCGGGAGCCCGCGAAAGGTGCCGTGTCGCCGGGACCCGTACTGGTCGAAGAGCGCGTACGAACCGCTGACCCACAGCAGCACCAACGCCGTCGCCGGCACCACCGCGAGCGTGATGAGCGAGGCCCGGATACTGTGCCCCCGCCCGGTCCTCGCGCCCGCTCCCGCCGGTGCGGACGTACCCCGATGTCGGCTCACCGCGCCCACCGGCGCCCGTCGGCACCGCAGAGAAGAGGAGCTGCGGTGAAGAACCGCGACACCGGCGTTATCCTTTCCGGGGTGGCACGCGACGTATCGAGACGGGCCGGCAGACACGTCAACACGCCTGCACATACTGGGGAGTTGACGGCGCAGCACGCCAGGAACACCAAGGACACCCTGCGGATCTCACGACGGGCGCCCGAGCCTCCCGCGCAGTTGGATAGGTATGAAACCTAGCCATCCCACCCGGGGCAAGGGACCCCACAAACCCGCCAGGCGCACAGGTTCAGGCCACTCGGTTCACTATGCGCGTAGACAATCCGAACCCGCTCACCCCCAACCCCTCGGCCACAAAGACGTTTTGGCTGACTACCCACGGTGAGGTGAGGGGTAGAGGGTGGTTCGGGTGACGCCGGGGGCGGGACGGGGGAGATGGGGCGGAGGTCCGAAGCGGAGGTCGCTGTGACCTAGTTCACAGCATAAACACCCTCCACGCACACCAACTCCATCGGCCTCCGGGGCTGTTGGGCAGGCGCCGTACGGAACGCCCCTCATTCGGCCCCGCTCACCCCCGCCCCGGCGCCCCCAACAACCCCTCGCTCTGCGCCCCCAGCCACGTCATCCCGTACGACTCCGCCCCCCGTGACGCCTCCCGCAGCAGCCGTACCGCGTTCGGCTCGCTGCCCGGGCCGCCCACGCGGCGCACGGCGCGGGCCTGGGCCAGGCGGAGGCGGGCCAGTTCCGGCTGGGAGGAGCGGGCCGGGACCGCAGCCTGGCGGAAGTGTTCGAGGGCGGTCTCCGGTTCGTTCGCGGCGAGGGCCAGGACGCCGCAGGCGCGGGCGGTGGGGCCGACGAGGACCGTGGGCCAGCCGCCCAGGGCGAGTTGCTGGCCGTCGTGCGAGGCGAGGCGCGCGCGGAGCGTGGGCAGCACCGGCGCCAGCTCGGCCTCGAATCCGCCCTCCAGGTCCAGCGCCGCGCAGACCTCCGCCAGCAGGACCAGCACGGGTACCGCCCAGCCCGACGGCGGGAAGCGGTCGACGTCGGCGACGCAGCCGAGGAACAGGTCCGCGCCCTCGGCGTGCTGCCCGGTCTCGCACAGGGCGAGGGCCAGTCCGGCCCGCCAGATCGGGAAGTAGGCGTGGCGCTCGACGTCGCCGGCCAGGTCGGAGGTGAACAGCTCGGCCAGCCGGCCCTGCTGCCTAAGCAGCCAGTAGGCCTGGCCGAGGCGGGTCTGGGTGAGGTTGTCCGCGGGCACGGCGTAGTCGGCGCGGAGCAGTTCGATGAACTTCAGCGACTCCACGAAGATCCACTCCGCGGCGGCGTCGAACCGGCCGTGCCACAGGTCGAGCAGGGCGTCGAGGGTGTGCCGCTGCCACAGGGCGAGGGCGCTCTGGGTCTCCGCGGCGTGCTTGCGGTACTGGTTCGCGGTGGCGAGGGCGCTGAAGATCCTGCCGTTGCGCAACTGGTCGATGGCGACGGCCATCAGGGCCTCACCGCGGAAGTACGGCGAGTCGTGCCGGGCCGCGGCCTCGCGCAGCTGCTCGGAGAGCGTCAGCGACTCGGGGGCCGGTATGAAGTCGTAGCGTGCCCAGCGGCACTCGGTGAGAACCTCGCAGCGCACCTCGTCGTCGCCGTCGACGGGTAATCGGCGCAGCGTGTCCTCGGCGAGCCTCGCTCCCTCGGCGGGTCCCGCCAGTCCCGCCGCGGTGTCCTGACTGACCGCCAGCGCCATCTTCTTCGCCAGATGCGCTTCGAGCCGTAGCCGCAGACCCGCGGCCTCCGCGCCGCCGTCGCCGTCCAGCGCGGCCAGGCACCCCCGGATCGACTGCAGCAGCTCACGGTCGACCTGCCCGGGATCGGACCAGCGGCGCGCCATCCTGATCACGGCCTCGGCCTGCGCCCGCGGGTCGCCCTCGGCGCTGCGGTAGGCGGCCGTGTAGTGCCGTTCGGCCTCCCGCATCTCGCCCGCGGTATGGCTGAGGTCACCGCGCCTCAGCAGCCGCCGGAACTCGGCGCGGTCCGGCCCGACGGCCGGACGCCCGTCCTTCTCCGGCGACTTGACCGCCCCCGACGCCCGCTCACCCGCCCCGCCCCGGACCGCCTTCGGTACGGCGTCGGAACCGGGCAGCGGCGCCAGCCCGACCAGCGCCCCCTTGGCACCCAGCACCTCGTCGCACAGCTGGGCCAGCTCCAGGGACGCCCTGCGGCGCCCGTTCTCGACGCGGCTCAGGAAGCTGCGGCTGCAGTACACCTTGCCGGCCAGCTCACTCAGCGACATGCCGGCCGCGATGCGGCGCCGGCGTAACTCGGCGCCGAATCCGTCGTACTCGATGGCCATCCCCCCAACAACACACCACCCGAGCGGTGTTGCCAAATACCCGCTGGCAACACCCGACCCCTCCGGACCGGCCCGATGACCGGGGAAGCTGTCTGTGCCGGAGCCTACGGGCACGGGGGCGCGCCCCATGGGGGAACGGGCGCACTGATCATGCCTTCGGACGAACCCGAGGCGCGTGCTGCGGTCGATAGGCCGGGGGCATTCGACCGCAGCACATCCGGCGCCGATTCCCCCGTGTTCCACGGGGGGGCACCGACGAGCTGAACGACGACGGGGGAATGGGGGGTCCACGGTCCGGGGCGCGCGGGGGTGCGCTCCGGAC
>NZ_JBHXME010000299.1:0-6048 GCF_042721125.1 Streptomyces sp. NPDC058469 | reverse complement strand
CACGATCCAGTACCGCCCCCACCTCATCGACGGATGCCTCATCGAAACCGGGTTATCACTCACACCGACGACAACCCGAGTTCAACCTCAGTAACCCGGTCTCGCTGTGCATGAGTCGCATGATCCCTCTCCTCTGTGATCATGTGTCTGCAACGGACGGGCGACGGCCCGGACACAATCCGGGCTGCACCCATGCCACGCGACAGTTCAGTGCGACCCGAACACCAACGCCAACACCATTCCACCCACGATCGTTACGAACGGCAGACTCCGACCGACGTAGTAATCGACCTTGGTTCGGGTAGGCGTAGTTTCATCGAAAACCAACATGTTTCCTCCGCCCGTGGAATCGCAACGCGCCCTCATTCAAATACGGATCCGGAAACGACCCGATTACCGATCACAGGGAATTTGTTTCAACAATCCCGCCGCTTCGTCCCGTAACGCGTTCTCACTTATATACGGGGTGCCGAACCGCTCGAATACCGATCATGCGGGATTTATTTCGAGATTCTTTCCGCGCGAAAGCTCCGACAGAATGGCAGACAAAGACCCCCGGGCTATCACCCGGGGGCCCTCTGCGCTTTCCCGCTATTCGGTGGTGTAGGGAGGTTCGACGCTCCGATAGACCAACTCATCCCGCACGGCGTCAAGGGAAGCGGTCAGCGTTCGCCATTCCTTGACCGCAGCGTCACGCGTCCGCTGCACTTTGGATGACGAGTTGCGCGGCCCGCCATACAGATCTTGCGCGGTTCGCCCGAGCACGCCGGAGCGTCCAAGATCATCCGCTTGCTTCGCGATGTCTAGGACTGTGCTCAGAACCGGGTAGTCACTCCCGTCCCCCCATGCCGACCGGAAGATCGTTTCACTCTGCCCTGACAGATACGGCGTCACAGCCAGGGTGGAAAGCTTGTCGGCATGCGGGATTCCACGCGTGATCCGCGCGCCCGGAGTGGCGTCTGCGCGATCCGGTTTGACGTCCAGCCGGTACCCGTTGTGCGCTGCAGCGTCTCGGACTGCCCAGTACTGGAGCGTTTTGCGGGTGACGATGATCGTTTCCCCGTCCTTACGCACGTACTGCCAGGCGCATGGTTCCCTGGTTTCCACCCAAAGGGCCGAGACGTCACAGTTCGCGATGATCTCACGCAGTCGCTTGGTGAAGATCAAAACCGCATCCTGTGTGACGTCGTCACTGACGTCATCCGTCCCATAGAGCGCTGATCCACTTCGCGCCACGGTGGCGCTTCCGTCCATCCGCTTGCGAGAGCGCGTGGAGTCGACCGTGCGGCAGTACCCACGCGCGATCTTTTGAAGTTTCGTGAAGTCTTCCGACGTCACTCGCTTCATATCCTCTGCCGTGATATCTCCGGCAGGCTTTTCGACCTGTAACTCAGCTGCGGGAAGATCGCTCACAATCCTGTCCGATCACTCGTGGCGCATACCCTCTGTATCGCGCCCTTACCATTCCATTCTCTCGAATTCCAGCCGAAATGCAAGGATTAGCGGTCCATTTTCTCGATTCTTTTCAGAACGCGAGATTGGCGAGAAGGTCGAGACAATGAGATCCAGAAAGGGAAGGGACGACATTAAACGCAGGGAGCTCAAAGAGGAGAAGAATAGGAATGAAAGTCAATGGAATAATCAATAGTGAAACCGGGCCGAATAGTCATAGACGTAACACCAACCAAAAATTCGCCACATACGCCGAGCCCACCGTTTATTGATGTGCTTTCAGGCCCCTCAGTTGCGGACACCTCAGGAAGGGGCTAGCGGGGATCCCAGCTGCACCAAGGCACCGCTATGCACCTACCAGGCTAGAGGGTAGATGCATAGGAATAAGTATCAGAAAGGAAATCAGTATGCCTATTGGTGTCGGATCAATGAAGCCCACGACGCCTTCGAACGATCGCGGCAAGCTGCTCTTCACGTTCAACGGCCCAGCTACCGATCGGCGCCAAGGCCACGAGCAGCGCGTTGCCGGACGGGGTGATGGTGCACTGCGCGGTGGAGGCGAACTGGCCCGCCCTGGGTTGGTGGTTGACGAGTCCTCCTTCGACAAGCCGATGGAGCGTGTCCCAGAGCACCTTTTCCGACAGGGAGCGGCTTCCCATGATGTCGCGGTTTCTCGCGACGTCGGCGTTGACGGCAACGGCAACCCCAGTCGGGTGCTGCGGCCCACGACTCAATTGATGGAGGACCGCGAAGGCCCAGCGGAGACGAAGTATCACCAAGGCCATGCCTACACCACGCCAGTACTCCTGCTCAGGCCCAAGGGCACTGTCGGTGCCTGCCCTATCGCCTGGTCCTGCGTCCGACTGCGACACCCCCCGATGCTTCCGCAGGGTCACGGCGAGCTCGTCGCGGTGAGCGCTCGCCCACACGCCGACGCGGTGCAAGGCAGTGAGTAAGTCCCTGCTCATGATGGTCAGTTCGCGCGGCGCAATCCCGTTCGCCGAGCCGGCGTCCGGCCCGCGGACGATGAGTCCCTCCGCCTCCATCCGCTGCAACGTCGCGAACAGCGGCTTTTCATGCAGGGTGCGAAGACCTGCGAGATCTGCGTTGCGCGCGTTTCCTTCGTTGATCCGCTCAAGTAGCTGCGCGGGGCGGAGCGGGCCGTCGCGAAGTGCAACGCAGACGGGATATGTCCAGCGGTTGCGGAGCAACTCAAGCGTCATGCCTATGCCCCGAGGTCTTCCTAAGTCGGCATCCATCGTCAGTCCGCTCCATCGGTCGCTGCCATAGTCGTCGCGGTGCGCGTACGTCCCTGCGCAGTGGGGTTCGCGGAAGTCGGGTCACGCCCCCAACTCCCCTCCAGAGGAGGGTGGTTACTGATGTGGATCGCCGAGTCCTGATACTTCTCGTTCACGCTTGGGCCAGAGGCAGGGTGGCCCATACAACCTGCCCACCGCCGGCTCCGGTCGGGCTCGCGCCCCAGCGTTGCGACACGGCTCTGACGAGCATCAGCCCGCGGCCCTCCACGTCTTGCGGGCGAGCCCGTCGTGGACTGGGGGTCGACTGCCCGGTGCCGTCGTCCGTGACCTGGATCAGCAACTGATTCGGCGTTGCCCCTAGATCACACGTGATGGTCCTGCTGCCGGTGTGAATCACGCCGTTGGTGAATAGCTCGCTCACTACGAGGACAGCCGTGTCGCAGATGTCCGAGGCGATGCTCCATTCCTGGAGTTGCTGCTGGACTCGGTGGCGAGCTTCACCCACCGCAGCTCGAACAGCTGGAAGAACAAAGGCAGTTCGACGCGCAGCAGCGTCAAGTACAGGAGGTAAGCCCCCTGTTGTGGCGGCGTCGGTCAGAGCCACGGCAGATTCCTAACGTGGGCGAATGCCGACGCGACTGTGCGCTGCGATTCCCCTGAAGGTTGCCGGTCCTGATGAACCATCAGATCCGACGGCCCATCGGAGTGGGCTTGTGACGCGATCACCTGAGTTGGAGCTTGCGTGCGCGGTGACGCGACGCATGCGAGACGCACGATGCACGGCATCCGGAGCGGGCCACCCGATGACGCGACGCCTTGGCTTCAGGCCGACGGCTGCCGTGAAACACGGGTGAACTTGGTCACCCCGTCACTATGCGCGCCCCGTAAGTCACTTGGCAACCCATCACTTCGCACAGTGCACAGTTGCGATGTGCGCTCTGTCCGTGATGCGAAGGTCATGGCACACTGACGGGCGACCGGGCTTCAAGGAGGCATGCGACGTGAGCGCACCGCGGTCTGCACCCACAGTGCTGCAGATGGTGCTCGGCCGGCGGCTCCAAGACCTTCGGCGGGCCGCCGAGCTGTCGGCGCAGGATGTCGGTGCAAGGCTGCGCATCGCGCATACAACGGTCATCAGGATGGAGCAGGCCAAGGTTGCCCTCAAGTGGGCTACCGTCAAAGCTCTGTTGGAGCTCTACGGCGTCGAGCAGTCCGAGGCGGAGCAGTTCCTCGCCCTCACGGATCAGGCCAACGAACCTGGCTGGTGGCAGAGTTACCGCGACGCGCTGCCGGACTGGTTCGGGGTTCACGTCAGTCTCGAAAACTCGGCGACCCACATCCGCAGCTACGAACCCCACGTCGTCCCAGGCCTGCTCCAGACCGAGGACTACGCACAGGCAGTTCTGTCGCTCAACCGCCCTCGCCCGAAGCCGTCGGAGTTGGAGCGGCGCGTCGCCCTGCGTATGGAGCGCCAGGCGCTGCTCACTCGGCAAGATCCGCCGCCTCCGCAGTTCTGGATCATCATGGATGAGACGGTGCTACGGCGTCAGGCCGGCGAGCCCGCCGTGATGCGGACTCAGATCGACCGCCTGGTAGAGGCGATGAACCTTCCGAATGTGACGATCCAGGTCCTTCCGTTCACGGCGGGACTACACCCCGGAGCATTCGGTCCCTGCACCATCTTCCGGTTCCCGATGGCGGATTTCCCGGACATCGTGGGCACCGACAATCTGAGCAGCGCCAGCTACACCGAGAGCGAAGAGGAAGTCTCGCTGCATCGTGAGGTGTTCGACCGGATGAGCGCCCAAGCAATGTCTCAGGGACATACCAGGAAGTTCCTCCTGGACGTCCGCAAGGAGCTAGACGGATGATGCACGCCATAAACGCCGACAAAGATTTGGGGCCCGAGGGCTGGCACAGCCCTTGGAGCGGAAGCAATAACGGTAACTGTGTTGAAGCTAAGCAACTGATGAGCGGGCACGTCGCGCTGAGGCAGTCCACTGATCCTGGTGGTCCCGCCTTCATTCTCACTTCTTCCGAGATGACTCAGTTGATCCAGGCCACCAAAGCCGGCTCGGCAGACTTCCTGATTGCGTGAGGCATCAATGCTCAAGGAATTTAGACACTTACAGCCGCACGACAGCGGAGAGTTGAAGTGACCGACAGCGGATTCAACGCGGATGACATCGACACGAGCGTGCCGCACTCTGCTCGCTTGTACGACTGGTTCCTCGGCGGGAAGGACCACTACGCCGCTGATGTAGCTGCGGCCCAGAAGATCGTGAAAATCTTCCCTGGCGTCAAAGAGACGGCCATGGCCAATCGTGAGTTCATGAACCGGGCCGCCCGGTTCCTGGCCGAACTTGGGGTGAGCCAATTCCTCGATGTGGGAACGGGAATTCCCACGGAGCCGAACCTCCATCAGATTGTCCAGAGCATCACTCCAAGCGCTCGTGTCGTGTACGTGGACAACGACCCAATTGTTCTCAGGCACGCTGAAGCACTTCTGCGAGGAACCTCGGAGGGGCGGACCGCGTACATTCACGCCGACGTCCGGCAGCCTGAAGCCATCCTGTCGTACGCGCGGGAGCACCTGGACTTCAGCCAGCCGATTGGTTTGTCAGTGGTCGCGCTGATGCAGTTCGTGACCGATGAGCAAGATCCCTATCAGATCGTCAACAAGCTGCTGGAACCCATGGTTTCGGGCAGCTACCTCGTACTCTCTCACGTCACTTGGGAGTTCAATCCCGAGATCTGGGACCGCGTCGATGCCATCTACCGGGCCGGCGGAACTCCCGTCAAAGCCAGGTCACACAAGGAGGTTGCGAGGTTCTTCGAGGGACTCGGAGTCTGCGAACCCGGTGTCGTGCTGTCGACGCGATGGCATCCAAACGAGGACATGCGGATTCGTGATGAGCAACCGCTTTACGTGGGCGTCGCTCGCAAGTTTTGATATCCGGAATCCGGCCTTCCGCCAGTTCCGCACACTCACCTTGAAGTGACGTCGGTACGTGGGTGTATCTCAGAGGGAACAGTGCCGCGGTGCAGCTTCATCGCGCCACGATTTTCCCAAAGGGGTGGCTTGTGTCCGATCACAGAAGTCGGTGGCTACGACGGGGTCCGGATGACCATCAGCCAGGTCTCGCCGACAGGCTTGGTGAGGATCTGAAACAACAGCCTCCCGTTTCTTCGTTGACGCCCGAGGACGATCGATTCCTACTCGGCATTCACAACGTCCGCCACCTAAGACTTGTCCCGTAACTGCTGGTCACGGGTGAGATGATCTTGGTGTGGCTGGTGTGATCACGGCGTCGGAGCCGTCCTGGATAGCCCCGTT
>NZ_JBHXME010000298.1:0-6104 GCF_042721125.1 Streptomyces sp. NPDC058469 | reverse complement strand
GCCCTGAAGGGGCCTCGTCCTCAAACGCCGGACGGGCTGGATTTTGCGGGCCTGTGCTGGGAAGGCCAGCGGGCTGGATTCGCCGGCCTGAGCCGGAAAGGCCAACAGGCTGGATTCGCCGGTCTGGGCTGGAAATGCCGGGCGGGCTGATCGTGCCGCGCGGCAGCAGAGAAGTGCGGTCTACAGAAAGAGGGCCCCGCGAGTCGTCGTTGACTCGTGGGGCCCCTCTTTTGTGCTGTGGGCCTCAGTCGTTGATGCCCTTGTTGCCGAACGCGGGGTTCAGCAGGCCGATGACGTTGATGCTGTCGCCGACGACGTTGACGGGGACGTGGACCGGGACCTGAACGACGTTGCCCGAGCCGACACCCGGGGACTTCACGGCCGCGCCGTCGGCATCGGCGTCGGCGAAAGCGGCACCGGCGGAGGCGCCGGCGGCGATACCGGCGACGGTGAGGGCCACAGCGGCCTTCTTGGCGATGTTCATGAGAAGCGTTCCTCCTGCGATTGCGTGACCGACCCGGCCGCGGGTCGTGCGCTGATCAACGCGGGCCAGGGCGAAAACGGCACGGACATGCGCGTTTGACTGCCCGTTCGGATCATTGGCGCGACAAGCCGACCAGGTGACCAGGTGACGAACGGACCGGCCTCCCAAGGAGCGCCCTGGGAGGCCGGAGGTCACTGTCGCGCGGCGACCTGCGTCAGCGGTTGACGCCCAGGTTGCCGAAGGCGGGGTTCAGGACGCCGATGACGTTCACGCTGTTGCCGACCGCGTTGACCGGGACGTGCACCGGGACCTGGACGACGTTGCCCGAGCCGACGCCGGGCGAACCGACGGCCTGGCCGTTCGCCAGGCCGTCGGCGGAGGCCAGCCCGGCACCGGCGGCTACCAGCCCGCCGGCCACCATCGTCACGGCCGCTGCCTTCTTCAGGTTCTTCACTTCTGAGCCCTCCTAGCGATCACCGCGGCAGGCGCCGCGGCACGCACTGGAGAACGGCGGAGATCGACGAAGGATGCGCCATTCGGGGGACATTCCCACGACGGTATGAATCTCAGCCCGGAACGAGACGTTCCGTGTTGCCGTCGCGCCCCGCTCACCTCGGCGGATCACCTCGTCAGACCGTGGCGTACGGCGAACAGGGCGGCCTGGGTGCGGTCCGCCAGGTCGAGCTTCATCAGGATGTTCGAGACGTGGGTCTTGACCGTCTTCTCGGAGAGCACCAGGGCGCGGGCTATCTCGCGGTTGGAGCGGCCGTCCGCGATCAGGCCGAGCACCTCGCGCTCCCGCTCCGTGAGTGAACCGCCTCGCCCCTGCCCCGAGTTGGACTCCTCCTGGGACAACAGGACGCCCGCGACCTCGGGTTGGAGCAGGATGTGGCCGGCGTGGACGGAACGGATGGCGCCGGCCAGGGCGTCCGGGTCCACGTCCTTGTAGACGTAACCGGCGGCGCCCGCGCGCAGGGCGGGGATCACCGTGCGCTGTTCGGTGAAGCTGGTGACGATCAACACGCGCGCGGGGTGGTCGAGTTCGCGGAGTCTGCGCAGGGCGTCGATGCCGTCCATGCCCGGCATCTTGACGTCCATGAGGACGACGTCGGGCTTCAACTCCTCGGTGCGGGCGACTCCTTCGGCGCCGTCGGCCGCCTCGCCGACGACCTCGATGTCGTCCTGCACCTCCAGGAAGGTGCGCAGGCCCCGGCGGACGACCTGGTGGTCGTCGACGATCAGCACCTTGATTGGGTCAGCCACCGGGGACCTCCATCTCGATCGTGGTGCCCTTTCCGGGCGCCGATTCCACGGTCAGCGTGCCGCCGACGCCGTTCGTCCGGTCGCGCATGGAGACCAGGCCGAGGTGGCGTCCGGCGCGGCGGATCGACTGGGGTTCGAAGCCGCTGCCGTCGTCGGTGACCCGTAGGACCGCTCCGCAGCCGTGTCGCTCCAGGGTCACGGCGACGTGCTCCGCGCCGGAGTGCCGCAGCGCGTTGTGCAGGGCCTCCTGGGCGACGCGCAGCAGTGCCTCCTCCTGGGCGGCGGGAACAGCTCGGAAGCCGCGGCCCGTGAAGGTCACGCGTGCGGTGTGGGCGCGGTCGAGGACCTGGATCTGGGTGCGCAGGGTGGCGATCAGTCCGTCCTCGTCCAGGGCGGCGGGGCGCAACTCGACCACTGCGGCGCGCAGTTCGTCGGCGGCCTCGGCGGCGAGCGCGGCCACCTGCTGGAGTTCGCCCTTGGCGCGGGAGGGGTCGCGGTCGACGAGGGTGGCGGCGGCCTGCGCGGTGAGGCGGAGAGAGAACAGCTTCTGGGCTACCGCGTCATGCAGTTCGTGTGCCAGGCGGGAGCGCTCCTCGGCGATGGTCAGCTCGCGGCTGCGCTCGTACAGGCGGGCGTTGGTGAGGGCGATGGCGGCGTGCTGGGCGAGGATGGAGAGCAGTTCCTCGTCCTCCTCCGTGAAGCCGCAACCGCCGTTCGGCTTGGGGCAGTTCTTGTTCGCGAGGAACAACGCGCCGATGACCTCGTCGTCGTCGCGGATGGGCAGGCCCAGGAAGTCGGACATGTCGGGGTGGGCCGCCGGCCAGCCTTCGAAGCGGGGGTCCTCGCGGACGTCGGCGAGGCGCTCGGCCTTGGCCTCGTGCAGCATCGCGGCGAGGATGCCGTGCTGGCGCGGGAGCGGGCCGATGGCCTTCCACTGGGCGTCGCTGACGCCGTCGACCACGAACTGGGCGAAGCCGCCGTGGTCGTCGGGGACGCCGAGGGCGGCGTACTGCGCGTCGAGCAGCTCGCGGGCCGAGGCGACGATCGTCTTGAGGACGTCGCGCACCTCCAGATGCCTGCTCATGGCCAGCAGCGCGGAACTCACCGCCGCGAGGCCGGACCGTGGACCTTGACTCATGTCCTCACGGTACCGGCGGGGTGTGACATCGCGGATCGGGCCGGTGACGGCCTTCGTCTGGTCCGGTGGACCTAGGGCGAAGGGCCCCGGTGGACTGCGGCCCCGGTCCGACGCGGCGGGGGCGGTCCCGTTCCTACGTTGGGGGCACGCCGACGGAGGCGTAGTGGACGAGGGGACGTGTGTGTCATGTCGGTAGCGATCATCACGGGGGCGTCCAAGGGACTGGGGCGGGCACTCGCCGAGGCCCTGGCCGCGCGCGGCTGGGACCTGGTGCTCGACGCCAGGACCGAGGGGGTGCTGAGGGAAGCAGCGGTGGCCGTCGCCGCGTACGGCACGCGCGTGGAGGCCGTTCCCGGGGACGTCACGGACGCCGTGCACCGGGCCGAGCTGGTGGCCGCGGCCGGGAAGCTGGGCGGCGTCGACCTCCTCGTGAGCAACGCGAGCGCGCTGGGCGCCGAGCCCCTCGTACGCCTTGAGGAGCTGACCCTGGACGGGCTGCGGCGGGCCCTGGAGGTGAACGTGGTGGCCGCCCTGGGCCTGGTCCAGGAGGCGCTGCCGCTGCTGCGGGCCTCGCGGGCGGGTGCGGTGATCACGGTCAGCTCGGACGCGGCGGCCGAGGCGTACGAGACGTGGGGCGGCTACGGGGCCTCCAAGGCGGCCCTGGACCATCTCGCGGCCGTGCTCGGCGCGGAGGAGCCCGGGCTGCGGGTGTGGGCGGTCGACCCCGGGGACATGGGCACGGACCTGTACGCGGCGGCCGTACCGGACGACGACGATCCCCGGCCGTCTCCGGCAGGAGTGGTGCCGGCCTTCCTGCGGCTGCTGGACGAGCGTCCGGCGAGCGGTCGCTACGGTGCACCGGCCCTGCTGGAGGAGCGATGACCGTGGCCGTGCGGGTTCCGGAGGAGTTGTCCGCGCGCGTGCCGGCCGAACAGCGTGGGCCCGGGCTCGACCGGGATGCCGTACGACTGCTCGTGTCGCGGGGTACCGAGGTGTCGCATCACGCGTTCCCGGAGCTGCCGCGGCTGCTGCGGGCCGGGGATCTGTTGGTCGTGAACACGTCGCCGACGCTCGCCGCGGCGGTGGACGGGTGGATCGGGCACGCACGCGTGGTGGTGCATTTCTCCACGTGGGGCGATGACGGGCGGTGGGTGGTCGAGCTGCGGGAGCCGGATGGAAAGGGCACCACACGCGCGCGTGCGGGCGGCCCGGCCGGCGTGGAGGTGCGGCTGCCCGGAGGGGTGCGGCTGGTCCTGGAGGAGCCGCTGAGCGCGCGGGGTGAGCGGTTGTGGTGGGGGCGGGTGTCGGGAGTGCGGGTGCCGGACCCGGGAGCAACAGGGCCGGCTGTGCCCGGGACAAGTGCGGCGGAGCCGGAAGTGGTGGGCCCGGACGTGGCGGGGGCACGGGTGCCCGGGGCGGAGTCGCCGGGCACCGGGACGCCCGGGCATGGAGGACCGGTGTCGAGCGTGCTCGCGTTGCTTCGGGAGCACGGGCGGCCCATCCGTTACTCCTATACGGAGCGGGACCAGCCCCTCTCCGTCTACCAGACGGTGTTCTCGCTGCCCACGGAGGAGGGGACGGGCAGTGCGGAGATGCCCAGTGCCGCTCGGCCCTTCACCGCGCGGCTCGTGGCGGAGCTGGTGAGTCGGGGCGTGCAGTTCGCGCCCATCACCCTGCACACCGGGGTGGCCTCGGCCGAGGTGCAGGAGCCGCCGTATCCGGAGCGGTTCGCGGTGTCGGAGGCGTCGGCCCGGTTGATCAACGCGGCCAGGGCCGGGGACGGGCGGGTGATCGCGATCGGGACCACCGCCGTGCGGGCCGTGGAGTCGGCCGCCGGGGACGACGGGGCCGTACGCGCGCGTGCGGGGTGGACGGATCTCGTCGTCACGCCGGAGCGGGGTGTGCGGGTCGTGGACGGGCTGCTGACCGGGCTGCACGAGCCGGAGGCCTCGCATCTGCTGATGCTGGAGGCGGTCGCCGGGCGGGCCGCTGTCGACCGCAGTTATGAGGAGGCGCTGCGCGGGCTCTACCTGTGGCACGAGTTCGGGGACGTGCATCTCATCCTCCCGGAGGAGGGCCCTTACGCGGTGCGTTGCTCCCGCAACTATGGGTGAGGTCGGCGCTCGACCGATGTGAGCCCGCACATAGGGCGCAGATCACGTACTAGCGGACATAGGAGATATGGGCGCCCCGCTTGAGCGGGACAGACGGTCCCGTCTGTCCCGTTTTGCCCTGGACCGGTCAACTACCCGGGATCGTACGTCACACCTTTGCCAGGGGTTTTTGCGGCCGCTAAGAATTGCAGCCGTCGCTCAGCGCCGTGGATTCCCTCCGCGGCGTTTGTGCCGGAAGCACCCGCGTCCCCGCCGGACGGTGAGCGACCTCCGCGCAATTCGAAGAGGTCCATCCGCCATGCCCAAGAACTCGAACACTCCTGGTCATAGTCGCCTGACCAAGCTGACCAGGCAGCACAAGATCGCGCTCGCCGGTGTCGCCACGCTCGGCGCCGCCGCCCTCGCCTTCTCCGCCGTGCCCAGCGACGCCGGGACGACCACGAGCGACGCCGCGACCTCGGCGAAGGTGGCGTACAGCTCGGAGCCCATCAAGGGCGTCAAGGCCAGCGTCACCGACCAGCTCGCCGGTGCCAGTGTGAAGACCGAGGCGATCCAGGCGAAGGCCGACGCGAAGGCGAAGGCGGCGAAGGCCAAGGCGGACGCCGCCGCGAAGAAGAAGGCCGCCGCCGCGGCCGCCGCCAAGAAGAAGGCGGAGGCCGCCCGCAAGGCCAAGAAGGCCGCGAGCCGCTCCACCGAGCGCGTCAAGATCCAGCCCGTCGCCGCGAAGACGTACGCCAACAACCTCAACGGCTGGATCAACCAGGCGCTGGACATCATGAAGCAGAAGGGCATCCCGGGCTCGTACAACGGCCTGTACAAGAACATCATCCGGGAGTCCTCGGGCAACCCGAGCGCCATCAACGGCTGGGACGTCAACGCGGTCAACGGCACCCCGTCGATCGGCCTGCTCCAGGTCATCCAGCCGACGTTCAACGCGTACCACGTCTCCGGTACCTCGTCGAACATCTACGACCCGGTCGCCAACATCACCGCCGCGGCCAACTACGCGGCCGACCGGTACGGCTCGATCGACAACGTCAACAGCGCGTACTGAGGCCTCCGGCGGACCTCTGGGTCACGGTATCGTCGCCGAAGGGGGGCACCC
>NZ_JBHXME010000297.1:0-6136 GCF_042721125.1 Streptomyces sp. NPDC058469 | reverse complement strand
CACGTCGGGGTCGACGGGTCGTCCGAAGGGTGTGCAGGTCGCGCATCGCAGTGTGGTGGGCATGGTGACCGCACTGGGCCCGGTGCTGGGTGCCGACCCGGATGTCCGCGTGTTGCAGTTCGCGTCGTTCAGCTTCGACGCGGCCGTGCTGGACATCGCGGTGACGCTGGCCTCGGGTGGCGCGCTGGTGGTGGCGAGCAGCGCTGAGCGCACTGCTCCGGAGGCGCTGACCGGGATGATCGGCGCCCAGGGTGTGGATGCGGCCAGTGTCGTGCCCTCCCTGCTGGGTGTCCTCAATCCGGACGAAGTCCCCGGCATTCAGACGTTGTTGCTGGGTGCGGAGCGGCTGACGCAGCCGGTGGCCCAGGCCTGGGCGCGGGACCGGACGCTGGTGAACACCTACGGTCCGACCGAGGCGACCGTCATGGTCACCGCCGGTGCGGTGGCCCCGGATGTACATGCGGCTCCGCCGATCGGTGCCCCGGTGGCGAACGCCCGCTTGTATGTCCTGGACGCGCGGTTGAACCCGGTGCCGGTTGGCGTGGCGGGCGAGGTGTACATCGCGGGCCCGCAGGTGGCCCGCGGCTACCGTGCCCAGCCCGTGCTCACCTCAGAGCGTTTCCTGCCGGACCCGTTCACCGCGGACGGCAGCCGTATGTACCGCTCCGGCGACCGGGCCCGCTGGCTCGCGGAAGGGCAGCTGGACTTCATCGGCCGTGCCGATGATCAGGTCAAGGTCCGTGGCTTCCGTATCGAACCCGGTGAGATCGAAGCCGTACTCGCCGCCCATCCCCAGATCCGTACCACCGTGGTGGCGGCGTTCGGTGACACCGAAGACCGCAAGCTCGTGGCCTACCTGGTCCCCGCCGACCAGACCGACGGCATCCCCTCCGTCACCGAACTCCGTGCCTTCGTGGGCGAACACCTCCCCACCTACATGATCCCGGCAGTCTTCCTGCCGCTCACGGATGTCCCCCTAAGTCCCAACGGCAAACTCGACCGCTCCGCGCTGCCGCTTCCGGACGGCGGGTGGCGGGTGGAGTCGGGTGAGTTCGTGGTTCCGGCGACCATGACCGAGGAGCTGTTGGCCGGTATATGGCAGCTCCTGCTGGGTGTGGAACGGATCGGGGTCACCGACAACTTCTTTGAGCTGGGCGGGCATTCGCTGCTCGCGACTCGTGTCAACTCCCGCATCCGGGAGCTGTTGGCGGTCGACGTACCGCTGTCCGCGTTGTTCGACCGCCCGACCGTGCGCGAGCTGGCCGTCGTCGTAGAGGGAGCCGGTCGGGCGGTCGCCGTGCCGCCGGTGGTGGCGGTGGACCGGGGCGAGCCGCTGCCGCTGTCGTTCGCCCAGCAGCGGCTGTGGTTCCTGGACCAGCTCGAACCCGGCTCGGCCGAGTACAACATCGCGCTGCCGGTGTGGCTGAGGGGCGAGAAGCCGGATGTGGAGGCGCTCAACGCGGCTCTGACCGCGCTCACAACCCGGCACGAGGTGCTGCGGACCCGGCTGGTGGCCGGCACGGACGGTGTTCCGTACCAATTGATCGACCCGCCCACAGAGTTCACGCTGCCGCTGGTGGACGTGTCCGGCGAGCCGGATCCGGTGACTGCCGCGCGCGACCTGGTGGCCGTGGACGCGACGGTGCCGTTCGATCTGACCTGCGGTCCGCTGATCCGTGCCACGCTCGTCAGGCTGGCTCCCGACGAGCACGTACTGGCCCTGTCGGTGCACCATGTCGTCTTCGACGAGTGGTCGGATCGAGTCTTCCGGCGTGAGCTTTCGGCCTTGTACGAGGCGTTCCGGGAAGGTGAGCGGAATCCGTTGCCGCCGCTGTCCGTGCAGTACGCGGACTTCGCGGCCTGGCAACGCCAGTGGCTCACCGGCGACGTGCTCGACCTTCAACTCGGTTACTGGAAAAGGAGGTTGGCGGGAGCTCCGGTGCTGGAGCTGCCCACCGACCGGCCGCGTCCGCCGGTTCGGTCCAGCGAGGGCGCGGCGCTGCGGTTCTCCGTTCCGGAGCGGACGGCTCAGACGCTGAGGCACCTGTCGCGCCGGAGCGGCGTGACCATGTTCATGACGCTGCTGGCCGGGCTCGACGTCCTGCTGAGCCGGTATGCGGGGTCGGACGACGTGGTCGTGGGCACGCCCGTCGCCCACCGGAACCGGACCGAGACCGAAGACCTGATCGGGTTCTTCGTCAACACCCTGGTACTGCGCACCGACTTGTCCGGTGACCCCTCCTTCGCCGAGCTGCTCGGGCGCGTACGCGAAACGGCGCTCGGTGCCTTCTCCAACCAGGATGTGCCGTTCGAGCAGCTCGTCGACGAACTGGTCACCGAGCGGGACCGGTCCCGTACCCCGCTGTTCCAGGTCATGTTCAACTACGCCGCCCGGGACGCCGACGACACCCGTGGCCCCGCCGAGGCGGACCGAGGCACGAGCCCGGCCCTCGGCGACTACGCCGACGCGGGGGCGTTGTCCGCGGACGTGCTGGCCGACAGCCTTCCCGCGAAGTACGACCTGCTGATCACACTGGGCGACAGCGAAAGCAGCATCGGCGTCGGCGGCGGCTGCCTGGTCGGTGAGGTGCAGTACAGCACCGCTCTGTACGACGCCACCACGATCGAGCGGATGACCGGGCATCTCGTGACGCTGCTGGAGTCGGTCGCCGCCGATGCCCAGCGGCCGTTGTCACAGGTACCCATGCTGTCGGCGGACGAGTGGAACCTCCTGGTGGACGAGTGGAACGCCACTCCGGCGCTGCCCTCCGCCGTCGCCCCCCGGGGTGTCCACGAGACGATCGCGGCACGTGCGGCCGAACGGCCCGACGCCGTGGCCGTGGTCTGCGGCGAGCGCCGGCTGACCTACGCGGGACTGATGGAGCGCGCGAACCGGCTGGCACACCAGCTGCGCGCGGCTGGTGTGGGTCGCGAGACGGTGGTGGGGCTGTACCTGGAACGCGGTCTCGACCTGGTGACGGCCATGCTGGCGGTGTGGCAGGCGGGCGGCGCCTACCTCTCGCTCGACCTGGGTTACCCGCCCGAGCGGCTCGGGTTCATGCTCGCCGACAGCCGTGCGACGGTCGTGGTGACCCAGTCGCACCTGTCCGATGCCATGACCCATGCCTTGACCGGCATACGGGCCGAGGCGCCGGACGCCGACCCGGCCGCGCTCCTGGTGGTGGACCTTCCGACGACAGCCGCCGCGATCGCCGCGCAACCGGCAACCGCGCCGACGACGACCACTACCGCCCCGGAACAGCTTGCCTACGTGATCTACACGTCGGGCTCGACCGGGCGCCCCAAAGGCGTGCTGGTTCCGCACGCCAACGTCCACAGCCTTTTCGAGGCCGCCGACAACACCGGCACCTTCGAACTCGACCCGGATGACGTGTGGAGCGTGAGTCACTCCTCCGCGTTCGACTTCTCGGTGTGGGAGATCTGGGGCGCGCTGACACACGGGGCCCGCTGCCTGCTCGTACCGACCGAGACCGTGCGTGAGCCGTGGCTGCTTCACGACGCGCTCGCCGCCGAGGGCGTCACCGTGCTCAGTGCCACACCGGAGCTCTTCCGCCAGCTGGCGGACGCCGACGAGGCCGGCCGTACGCTCACTGACCTGCGGTTCGTCGTGTTCGGCGGCGACGCTCTGCACCAGGCACACGTGGCACGGTGGGCCGGCACGCGCGGACTCGACGCCCCCGCCCTGGTGAACATGTACGGCATCACCGAGACCACGGTCCACGTCACGCACCACCGGATCGACGCCACGGACCTCGACGCCGACCTGAAGCTGCCCATCGGCCGTCCCCTGCCGGGGTGGCAGGTGTACGTCCTGGACGAGCACCTGAGGCCGGCCCCGGTGGGCGTACCCGGTGAGCTGTACATCGGGGGCTCCGGGGTGGCGCGTGGCTACGGGGGCCGACCTGCGCTGACGGCCGGGCGGTTCGTGGCCGATCCGTTCGCCGGGGACGGCTCGCGGTTCTACCGGTCGGGTGACCGGGCACGCCGACTGCCCGGCGGTGCCCTGGAGTTCCTCGGGCGCGCCGACAAGCAGGTCAAGGTCCGTGGATTCCGTATCGAGCCGGGTGAGATCGAGTCCCTGCTGACCGCACACAGGGGAGTGCGATCCGCAGTGGTGGACGCTTTCGGGGACGGCCCCGAACGCCGGCTGCTGGCCTACCTGGTTCCCGCTGATCCCGCCGAGGGCATCCCCTCACCGGCCGAACTGCGCGACCTCCTGCGGCAGAACCTCCCCGACTTCATGGTTCCGGCTGCCTTCGTCGAATTGGCCGCACTGCCCCTGACCTCGAACGGCAAGCTGGACCGGGCCGCCCTGCCCCGGCCGGACCAGTCGCACCCGCGGGACGACTTCGCCGCACCGACCGGGGTCACGGAGGAACTCCTCGCGGACATCTGGGCCCACGTGCTCGACGTGGAACGCGTCGGAGCCACCGACAACTTCTTCGAGCTCGGCGGCCACTCCCTGCTCGCCACCCAGGTGGTTTCCCGGATCCGCGAGGCGTTCGCGGTCGAGACCCCCCTCGCCGCCCTCTTCGACCAGCCGACCGTACGTCAACTCGCGGTGTCTCTCGACGAGCCGGTCGCCAACCCCGCCGTCGTCCCCCCGGTGACACCGGCGGACCGCGGCCAGGCACTACCGCTGTCGTTCGCCCAGCAACGACTGTGGTTCCTGGACCAACTCGCACCCGGCGCAGTGGAGTACGCCCTCCTGTCACCCGTCGGCTGGAACGGCCCCCTGGATGTGGGGGCTTTGGGTGGGGCGTTGTCGGGTGTGGTGGCGCGGCATGAGGTGTTGCGGACGCGGTTGGTGGCGGATGGGGAGGGTGTGCCGCGTCAGGTGATCGATGCGCCGGTGCCGTTCGTGCTGCCGGTGGTGGATGTGTCGGGGGAGCCGGATCCCCGGACTGCTGTACGGGCTTTGGTGGCGGCGGACGCCGCGGTTCCCTTCGATCTCGCGGCCGGACCGCTCGTACGGGCGACGCTCTTCCGGCTCGCACCCGACGAGCATGTACTGGCGTTGGCCATGCACCATGTCGTCTTCGACGAGTGGTCCGACCGGATCTTCCACCGTGAACTGATGGCCCTGTACGAGGCGTTCCGGTCGGGCGAGCCGGATCCGCTTCCCTCGCTGCCCGTCCAGTACGCCGACTTCGCGGTGTGGCAGCGTGAGTGGCTGACGGGCGAACTGCTCGACGATCAACTCACTTACTGGCGAGCCCAGTTGGAGGGCGCACCGACCCTCGACCTGCCGACTGACCGGCCGCGTCCGCCGGTTCGTTCTTCGGTGGGTGGGTCGGTGCGTTTCGTTGTGCCGGATGGGGTGGCGGAGGCGTTGCGGGGGTTGTCGCGCGAGTGTGGCGTGTCGATGTTCATGACGTTGTTGTCGGTGTATGCGGTGCTGCTGGGGCGGTATGCGGGGTCGGAGGATGTGGTGGTGGGCACGCCGGTGGCGAACCGGAATCGTGCCGAGACGGAGGATTTGATCGGGTTCTTCGTCAACACGCTTGTGATGCGTGCTGACTTGTCGGGTGATCCGTCGTTCCGTGATGTGTTGGGGCGGGTGCGGGAGACGGCGTTGGGTGCGTATGCGCATCAGGATGTGCCGTTCGAGCAGTTGGTGGAGGCGTTGGTCACCGACCGGGACCGGTCGCGTACCCCGCTGTTCCAGGCCCTCTTCAACTACGACTTCGTCGAAAGCGACACAAGCTCCGGGGATCGTCCCGCGACGGGGCGGACCGTCGACAGGAGCGGCAGCGCCGCCGACATGGTCGTCGCGAAGTTCGACCTCCGCCTGGTCCTGAGCGACGACGGTGATCGCATTGCCGGTGAGTTCGAGTACAGCACGGCGTTGTTCGACGCGGTGACGGTGGAGCGGTTGGCGGGACACCTGGTCACGCTGCTGGAAGCCGTGGCGACGGGTGCGGGCCGGCCGGTGGCCGAGCTGCCGCTGCTGACCACCGACGAGAGCGATCGACTCGTGCGGGAGTGGAACGGCACCGTCGCGTCTCTCCCCGAGGCGGGTGGGGTGCATGAGCTGATTGCTGCGCGGGCGGTGTTGGTGCCGGATGCGGTGGCGGTGGTGTCGGGTGAAGTGTCTTTGTCGTATGGGGGGTTG
>NZ_JBHXME010000296.1:0-6158 GCF_042721125.1 Streptomyces sp. NPDC058469 | reverse complement strand
CCATGGACCGGGAGCCGCCCCCGCACGATCATCATCGGTGGCGGCCTGGCGGAGGCGGGGGAAACGTTGTTCACACCACTGCGGGAGGCGGTCCGGGGCCGGATCACCTTCCAGAAGCTGCCGTCGATCGTTCCTGCGGCGTTGGGGGACACCGCCGGATGCCTAGGTGCGGGACTGCTGGCCTGGGATCTCCTCAACTCAACCGACCGCACGGAGGTAGCACGCTGATGGCAGCCGACCCAGAGGCGCGGGACAGTGTCGATATGCGGCTCCGCCGCGGGGCGCGACCAGCCACGACGCACCCGCGGCCCGCAACCGGCACAAGGCCCCTCATCCTGTCCGGCGCCACAGTGGTCCTCCCGACCGGAACCGTCAAAGACGGCCGAGTGATCATCGACGGCACCCGCATCACCGGTGCCGCCCCCGAGAACGCCCAGGTACTCGACGTCACCGGCTTCACGCTGGTCCCGGGCTTCGTCGACATCCACAACCACGGAGGTGGCGGCGCCTCCTTCACCTCCGGCACGGTCGAGGACGTCCTCAAGGGCATCCACACCCACCGCCTGCACGGCACCACGACCGTCGTCGCCTCGACCGTCACCGGCGACATGGACTTCCTCGCCCAGCGCGCGGGACTCCTCTCCGAGCTGGCCGAGCAGGGCGACCTGGCCGGTATCCACTTCGAGGGCCCGTTCATCTCGCCGTGCCGCAAGGGCGCCCACTCCGAGGCACTGCTGCGCGACCCCGACCCGGCGGACGTCCGCAAGCTGGTGGACGCGGCCCGCGGCAGGGCCAAGATGGTCACCCTCGCGACCGAACTGCCGGGCGGGCTCGACTCCGTACGCCTGCTCACCGAACACGGCGTCATCGCGGCGATCGGGCACACGGACGCGTCGTACGAGCAGACGGTGGAGGCGATCGACGCGGGCGCGACGGTCGCCACGCACCTGTTCAACGCGATGCCGCCGCTCGGTCACCGTGACCCCGGTCCGATCGCCGCTCTCCTCGAAGACGAGCGCGTCACGGTCGAGTTGATCAACGACGGTACGCATCTGCACCCGGCGGCACTGGAGTTGGCGTTCCACCACGCCCGTGCGGACCGGGTGGCGTTCATCACGGACGCGATGGACGCGGCGGGCTTCGGTGACGGCCGTTACATGCTCGGCCCGTTGGAGGTCGAGGTCAGTGAGGGTGTGGCGCGGCTGGTGGAGGGCGGTTCGATCGCGGGCTCGACCCTGACGCTGGACCGGGCCTTCAAGCGCGCGGTGACGATCGACCGGCTGCCGGTCGAGGACGTGGTCGCCGCGATCTCGGCGAACCCGGCGCGGCTGCTGGGGAGTTACGACGAGATCGGCTCGCTGGAGCCCGGCAAGTACGCGGACCTCGTGCTGCTGGACTCCGCGTTCGACCTCAAGGGCGTGATGCGGCGCGGTACTTGGGTGGTCGATCCCCAACTGGGGTGAAATGTACCGCTGTTGAGGCGGCGGTTGTCCCGGGAGACTGGGAGGACCGCCGCCTCTTTGGCATGATCGGGGCCCGAACTGGACGGCGGATACACATACTTCGGGGGAGGTCGGCCCGGTGATCCTCACGGTGACGCTGAACACCGCTCTCGACATCACCTATCGGGTACGGGAGTTGCGACCGCACGGTTCGCACCGCGTGTCCGAGGTGACCGAACGCCCCGGCGGCAAGGGTCTGAACGTGGCCCGGGTCCTCGCCGCCCTGGGCCACGAGGTGACGGTGACCGGCTTCACGGGCGGCGCCACGGGACGCGTCGTACAAGCCCACCTCACCAGCACCCCAGACGTGTTGGACGCCCTAGTGCCGGTCGCCGGCGCGACCCGCCGCACGATAGCGGTGGTGGACGAGCTGACAGGTGACACGACTCAACTCAACGAGCCCGGCCCGACGGTCACTTCGGCGGAGTGGTCGGCGTTCCAGGAGGCGTACGAGGCCCTGTTGGCCGGCGGAGTCTCGGCAGTGGCCCTGTGCGGAAGCCTCCCGCCGGGAGTACCGGTGGGCGCGTACGCCGGCCTGATCCGCACCGCCCGAACAGCCGGTGTCCCGGTCCTCCTGGACACCAGCGGCGAACCCCTGCGTCGAGGAGTCGCCGCCCGCCCCGACATCGTCAAGCCCAACACCGACGAACTGGCCGAACTCACCGGCTCCCACGACCCGTTGCGCGCCGTCCAGGACACCCGCCGCCGGGGCGCCCGCGCGGTGATCGCCTCACTCGGCGCGAAGGGCCTGCTGGCAGCGACCCCAGAGGGCACCTGGCACGCGACGCCTCCGGCCCGCATACACGGCAACCCGACCGGCGCGGGCGACTCGGCGGTCGCGGGCCTGCTGTCGGGGTTGGTGGAGCGACTGCCATGGCCGGACCGACTGGCACGAGCCGTAGCACTGTCGGCGGCGACCGTACTGGCGCCGGTGGCGGGCGAGTTCGACCGGGCGGCGTACGAGGAGCTGCTGGGGCGGGTCGCGGTGACGGGGGACGCCAGCGCGGCCTAGGTCAGCCCTTCACCAGGTACAGCTGGTCGAAGTTGACGTCGCACTGGTTGCCCTGCTCGCAGGAGATCTTGACGGTGTTGGAGCCCTTGTTCAGCTGGACGGACGCCCAGGTCTCCGTCCAGCCCTTCACGTAGTCGCCCTCGGCGGCCTTCGCGAAGTTGCTCAGGTTGAGAGCGCGGGACTGGGCCGTGCCGTTGACCGTGAGCGTGGCGGTGGCGTCCTTGCCGGGCACGCCGTAGTTGACGTACAGGCGGTAGTTGCCGCTCTTCGCGAGGCCGCTCATGTTCCATGTCACAGACGCGCCGACCGCGTTGAACCCCGACACATAGACACCGCCGGCGGCCTTGGCGCCGTCGACGTCGGATGCCGTGACGGCGCCGCCGCCCAGCAGAAGGGCCTTGGCGTCGATCTTCGGCAGTTCCGCCTCGGTCGCGCCGCTGCTGCTGGCCGACGGGCTCGACGAAGCGCTCTGCGAAGCCGACGGCGTCGACCCCGCCTGGTCGCCCGACTTGTTGTCGTCGCTGCCGTTCATCATCGCCACGCTGATGCCGATGACCACCGCGGCGACGACCGCGATCGCGCCGATCAGGAGGCCCTTGGTGTTGGGGCCTCGGCCTCGGCCGTTGCCGTTGCCGTTGTTGTACGACGGGGGCTGCTGGCCGGCCGGCGGGCCGCCGGGGAAGGTTTCCGGGGCCTGGTAGTGGGCGTTCGGCTGGGCGCCGTAGGGCTGCTGCTGCGGGACGGTCTGGCCGTACGGCTGCTGGTACTGCGCGGTGGGGGCCGCGGCGGCCTGCTGGCCGCCGTACTGGCGCTCGCCCACCGGGCGCACACGGTTGACCGAACCCGGGTAGCCGTAGCCACCGCCGGACGGCGGCTGGGCGCCGTTGGCCTGGCCGTCCTCGTACAGGTAGCCGAACGGGTCGTCGTCCTCGGGCGTGCTCGCGCCGTTGTTGCCGGGCGTCATCCCTAGGTACTCCTCAACAGGTGCGGGTGCAGATACGTCAGCTTCAGACACGTCTGGATTACGTCTGGAGAACTGCGAGCCTACCCGCTCCGCGTCGTCCAAACGGGTGACTCAGGCCGCACCAGACCACTGACCTGGAGATCATCCCGCGCGTCTGTGCTGTTTGGGACGAGATCGTTTCTCGATGTACATCCGTTCGTCGGCGGACTTCAACACCTCGTCCGCCGTCATGCCGCAGTGGGCCCACCCGATACCGAAACTGGCCCCGACCCGCATGGCGCGGCCGTCGACCCGAATGGGCTGGATGATCTCGTTCCGCAGGCGTACGGCGAGGTCGGCGGCGTCGGCCTTGCCGAGTCCGTCGGCCAGGACGACGAACTCGTCGCCGCCGAGCCGGGCCACCGTGTCGCCGTCGCGCACGGCCCGGCCGAGCCGCCGCGCGACCTCGATGAGCACCGCGTCACCCGCGTTGTGCCCGAACCGGTCGTTGATCGACTTGAAGCCGTCGAGGTCGCAGAAGAGAACCGCGAGCCCCTTGGTGCCGTCGTCCCGCTCACCCTCGGGGGCGATGGTGTGGACGTGGTGGTCGTAGGCGTCGAGGAGGTCGGCGCCGGGGCGGAAGTCGAAGCCGTGGCCGTTCGCGTCGTAGGCCACAAGTCCGTACGCAGCGTCGATGGACTCGATCTCGCCGGGGAACGCGGACTGCGGGCGCTGGCAGAGGCGGGCGGAGAGGCGGGTGCGCAGCTCCGCCGAGTTCGGCAGGCCGGTCAGCGCGTCGTGCGCGGCGCGGTGGGCCAGCTGCAGCTCGCGGCGCTTGCGGTCCTCTATGTCCTCGACGTGGGAGAGGAGGAAGCGCGGTCCGTCGGCGGCGTCCGCGACGACGGAGTTGCGGAGCGAGACCCAGACGTACGTGCCGTCCCGGCGGCCCAGGCGGAGTTCCGCGCGTCCGCCCTCCGCCGAGGTCCTGAGCAGGGTGCCTATGTCCTCGGGGTGGACGAGGTCCGAGAAGGAGTAGCGGCGCATCGCGGAGGCCGGGCGGCCGAGGAGCCGGCACAAGGCGTCGTTGCTCCGCAATATTCGGCCGTGCTGGTCGCCGCCCATCTCGGCTATCGCCATGCCGGAGGGGGCGTACTCGAAGGCCTGCCGGAAGCTCTCCTCGCTTGCGCGCAGGGCCTGTTGCTCGCGCTCAAGCCGGACCAGGGCGCGCTGCATGTTGGCGCGCAGCCGGGCGTTGCTGATCGCGATGGCCGCCTGGAACGCGTACATCTGAAGGGCCTCGCGCCCCCACGCGCCCGGCCGCCGGCCGTTGCGCGGGCGGTCCACGGACAGGACGCCGATCAGCTCGCCGCACGAGCCGCCGGAGACGCCCGGGGTGTACATCGGCGCGAAGAGCCGGTCGGACGGGTGCCACTCGTCCTCGAAGCGGGGTGCGGGACCGTCCGTGTACCACTGCGGTACGTCGTCCTCGTCGAGGACCCAGCCCTCGGTGTGGGGTATGAACCGCAGGTCGCCCCAGTCCTCGCCCATGCCGAGGCGGCGCTCCCAGGACGTGCGCGAGCCGACGCGGCCGGTGATGAGCGCCTCGGCGGCGGAGTTGCCCGCGAAGGCGGCGACCACGAGGTCGCCGTCGGGGCGTACGAGGTTGACGCATGCCAGCTCGTACCCGAGACCGTTGACGACGCCGTCGGCGACGGTCTGCAGGGTGTCCGCCAGGCTGCGGGCGGTGTTCATGTCCGCCATGACCGTGTGCAGTTGTCGCAGGGTCGCAAGACGGACGTAGGGTTCCGACTCGGTCTCCATACTCGCCCTCCCCCCGAGACCTCGCAGCGAATCAAGGGTCATCTTCCCCGCCACTGAATCACAGCGCGCTGCCCACTCGGTACACAGGGTCAACAATTACTACCCCTTGTGACTCAAGTCACAGCAGAAGATGAACAATTGAGTGGAGTTTCTGCATTTTCCCTGTGCGTTTACTGAACGCAAACTTTGTGGGTGTGGGGACATGATGCACGACGATGTTCCGTCGCGTGGTCCATTGGTCCTAGGCCCCTGTGAGGATCCTGTTGGGTCCGAGGTCCGATGCGGTGCGCGGAACTCGGGGATTAGCGTTTCGGGCGTGCTGAAGACCGTGCCGACTTCGAAGACCGTTCCCGCCGGGCATGCTGTGGGGGTGAGCAACGACGAGTTCCGCGCCGCCCTCGCGCGGCTGGCCGCGGGCGTGGTCCTGGTGACCGCGCACGAGGAGCCGTACGACCCGGACGACCCCCAGGCTCCGGTCGGCGAGGACGTGGGCATGACGGCGACCGCCTTCATGTCGGTCTCCCTGGACCCGCCCCTGGTCCTGGTCAGCCTCCGCAACGGCTCCCGCATGGACGACCTCCTCGACGAACAGCCCCTGTGGGCCGTCTCCGTCCTCTCCGAGAGCCAGCGCCACATCGCGGGCCGCTTCGCGATGAAGGGCCGCATCAGCGACCGGTTGCTCTTCGACGACATCCCGTACGTCCACGGGGAGGTGTCCGGCGCGCCCCTGGTCCGCGGCGCCCTCGCCACACTGGAGTGCCGCACGGAACAGCGGATTCCGGCGGGGGACCACACGTTGGTCATCGGGCGGGTGCTGACGGCGGAGGTGGGGAGCGGGGAGGGGGGGCCGCTGTCGTACTTCCGGGGGAGGTACCGGCAG
>NZ_JBHXME010000295.1:0-6201 GCF_042721125.1 Streptomyces sp. NPDC058469 | reverse complement strand
CTCCAGATCGCCGTGCGGCGGCGACTGTTTCCCACGGAACAGATCCAGCGCCCACCCGGCCGCGACGCAGGGCGCACCGACCCCGTCCAACCGCTCCGCGACTTGTTCCGGACGCAAGGCGTCCGCCCAGCGGGCCTCCAGTTCGTCCGCATCAAGCACAGCGCCGCCGGGCGGCAGGGATTCGATCATCGGCAAACATTACTGCCGCAACCCGACCCGGGTAGGGCTTTTTATAGGCACCGGATCCACGCCCGCTAGCAGGACGGATACGACTTCATCGTATGAGTCGCTCTGGCAGAGCAGCACCCGTCTGATTACTTGTTGCAGCCGCATTTGACGCCCTCCTATCCTGGGTTGCAACGCGTCGAAGGAGACGAGTAGCCGCGGGATCACGCGAGCAGAGAGAGCTGCCGGTAGCTGTGAAGGCGGTCTCGCGCCCTTTGGTGAAGACCCTCCTGAGCGCGGGGAGGAGCGGCCCCTGTGGCCTAATGCCCCGCCGGCTGGCCCCCGTCATCGGGCATGAATGAGGCCGCCGCTGTCTGGCGGTGGCAAAGGCGTGGTGGCACCGCGAGTACCCTTCTCGCCCACGCTCCCAAGGGATCATGACGACGCCCCTTGGAGGGCTGCGATGATCCACACGACTAGCCGTGTATTGGTCTCTGAGCTGCGGCAACACGTAGGTGAGACCGTTTCTGTCTCCGGCTGGGTGAACACGCTCCGGCTGCAGGCCAGGATGCAGTTCATGGTCGTACGCGACCACACCGGCATGGTGCAGGTCACCCATCGCCGTGGCGGTGGGGACGACGAAACCGAGGCCGCCCTGGAAAGTCTGACCGCCGAGTCCGCGGTCCGCATCACCGGGCGGGTGGTCGACAACGTGATCGTGAAGCTCGGCGGCCTGGAGCTCATCCCCGCAAGCGTCGAGGTGCTGAACCGGGCTGAGACGCCGCTCCCGATCGACGAGCGGACCGGCATCGAGCACCGTCTGGACTGGCGGTTCCTCGACGTGCGGATCCGCCGCCAGGCACAGCTGCTGTTCGCGACGCAGACCGCCTTCGAGCGGGGCATGCGCGAGTACGCCTACAGCCAGGGCTGCACAGAGATGCACACCCCCAAGCTCATGGGTACGGCCTCGGAGTCCGGTGCCGAGGTATTCGAGCTCGGCTACTTCGGCCGCTCCGCCTACCTGGCGCAATCGCCGCAGTTCTTCAAGCAGATGGCGATCGCCGCCGGCATCGACAAGGTCTTCGAGATCGGCCCTGTGTTCCGCGCGGAGCCGTCGTTCACGTCCCGGCACGCGACGGAGTTCACCGGCGTGGACGTGGAACTGGCGTGGGTCACGGACGTCGAGGACGTCATGGGCTTCGAGGAGCGCATGCTCGCGTATGGCCTGGCCAAAGTCGCCGAGCGGCACGGTGAAGCGATCCGTGAGGTGTTCGGGGTCGAGGTGGCCGTACCTCGGGTGCCGTTCCCGCGCATCACCATGGCCGAGGCTCAGGAGATCTTGCGGGGCAAGGGCTGGGACCCGGAGGGGGTGAAGGAGGACCTGGACCCTGAGGGCGAGCGTGGCGTTGCGGCGCACGTCAAGGAGCAGACGGGCCACGAGTTCGTGTTCATCACGCACTACCCGACGGGCATCCGGCCCTTCTACCACATGCGCCCCGCGGACCGGCCGGACCTGACGCTGAGCTTCGACCTTCTGTGGAAGGGCCTGGAGATCACCACCGGTGCGCAGCGCGAGCACCGCTACGACGTGCTGGTCAAGCAGGCCGCCGAGAAGGGCATGAGCACCGAGCCGCTGCAGGACTATCTGAACGCCTTCCGCTACGGCTGCCCGCCGCATGGCGGTCTGGGTATGGGGCTGGGCCGGGTGCTGATGGTGATGCTCGGGCTGGACTCGATCCGTGAGGCCACGTTCTTGTTCCGCGGCCCGAACCGCTTGACCCCGTAGGCACGTTCACGCAGGAGTGAGGTGCCCGGGTGGCGGGGTAGTCAGGGACGCACCGCCGCCCGGGCAGTGTTATGCGGTGTCCGTCTCCGGCTTGCGGGTGGTGTTCGGCTTGCGGCGCGGTCCGTCACCGGCTCCGTTAAGTGGGAGCAGGGATTCCAGGGGTGCGCCGCTGTTCCAGGCGCCGAACAGGTCGCGGTTGACGGCGATGATGTCGTGCCGCACAGCGAGATCTCGGGCGGCTTTCCCGAACGGGCAGGTGGCGACGAACAGCGCCACATCCGCGTTGTGTTCGAGTTTCGCGGTGCCGACGAACTTCTGCATGTCCCCGCTGGGGACATACCGGTGGGGTGCGTAGTGCTTGACCTGGGCCACAAGGTGCCGGCCATCGGGAAGTGTGCCAACGACGTCTGCTCCGAGATCGCCTGATCCTCCGGTGACGGTGACGTTGGTGCACCCGTCGCGGCGGCACAGTTCGGCGACGTAGTGCTCGAAGTCTTGCCAGCTCATGGCGTCGATGGTGGCCATGGAGCGTTCGAGTTCCATGCGCCGGTTCTGCTCGCGCCAGGCGCGGTCCCCCGTCTGCTCCCGCCGGTGCGCCTTCCACAGCACCCATCCCAGGCCGGTGAGCGCGGTGGCGCACAGGATGGTGATCAGGAGCCAGGGTGACTGCCACAGCACGAACAGGACCGCCGCCACGACGATCGCCGCGAAACCGATGCGCTGCTTGGCTTCGCGGCGTCGTGTGGCCTTACTGCGGCGTCTCTTTTTCGCAGCCATCGCGCCCCCTGTTTCGTGATCTTCCGGTCAGTGTGGAAGCGGTCCGACAGGTGGCCAAGAGGGCCTTCTCGGCCACGTCAGTGGCGGACGTTCCGAAGGTCGGTCAGCTACGGCTGACGCTCATGCTGAGCGCGTCTGCTCGGCACCTGCCGTCAGCGGCGCGCTGCGTGGAGAAAGGCGACCAGCGGGAGTTCGTGCCGCGAAACGTCGAGGCGGACCAGGCGGCTTCTGAGGCACACTGACCGAGCCCACGCACTGGGCGTATCGCTCCCGTGCGTTGAGATCGTCTGGAGGAACGCGATTGACTGATTCCGGTCAGCCAGCGGCCCGGTGGAAGAGCGAACCGATGACGACGCGGCTCATCTCTGCCGTTCTCGTCACAGATCCTGACAGCGGCAGACTCCTCGTCCTGCGGCGGAGCAAGCATCTGGATTTCGCGCCCGGTGAGTGGGATGTGCCCAGCGGCAAGGGTGAACCCCGGGAACCGATCACCGCGACTGCGGTACGGGAATTGAAGGAGGAGACGGGCGTCGTGGTCGCTGAGGCGGACCTGCGTCTTGTCCACGTGGTCCATGGCTCCTGGGGAGCGGAGGTCCCGGGGATGTTCATGGCCCTGGTTTTCCACACCGATCGGTGGAGCGGTACTCCCCTCAACGCGGAGCCGCACAAGCACGACACCATCGCCTGGGTGCCTCCGGACGACCTTCCCCAACCCTTTACCCACACCACCCTGGTCGCCGTCAAACGGTACCTGGACGGGGGCCCGATCCTTTCGTTCGACGGCTGGCCAGAGGTGGGATGACGGTCAGTCCGGGCAGCTGCCGCAGGGCCGTCATCAAGAGGCGTGAAGCTCAGTAATGAGCCGTGCGGATTCCTTCCTGGCCGACTCGAGCCGGGGATCCTCGGGGTGCGCGTGCGGCCCTGCGACCTTCGCGCAGACGAACAATGCCATCAGCCGGCCGGACCTGCTCTCCAGGTCCGGCCGACGCTCGCTCCACACACGCTCCGCCAGGTCCGGGACGGCGAGGGAATGGCCCCATAAGGTTGCCGCGTCCAGCCCCCGGGGCGCCATGCCCCAGTCCTCCCAGTCGATCATGCAGAACTCCGGGCCAGTCACGTTCGCCCACGTCAGGTCGGCATGCGCCGGCCGCCACTCCTCCACCGTGGTGTCGGCCACCCCGGGAGAGACCTCCCCGAGGGTTGCCGTCACCAGCTCCTGGGTGATGGTTTCGGTGTCCGGTGTGGCGACGCGGGGTGCGGACTGGGCAGCGAGCGCGTCCAGCGAAGTGTTCAGCGCGGACCACCACGCATCCGGGAGACGAGGGTCTTCGATCACGAGAGCGGCTTGCCCAACCGGCGCGGCCTCGACCAGTGCCATCTCATCCGCCCGCCACATCACCGGCTCACCCGGCTCACGCCATGCGAACCCTGCGTACCACCAGGGCATGACGACCCCGCTCAGGACAGCAGCGGATTCGGGGCCGTTCCACCCCTGGGCGCCGATCCGGTCGAACCCCCGCCGCTCAATGCGCACCCATGTCCCGCGGTCCGTCCGCGCCCCGACAGTACGGCGCTTGCGCACCAGCGTCTCCCGGTCGAGGCTTACTTGCAGCGACCGCTCCACACGGTCCAGCACCCCGTCGACCGATTCCCTGCGTAGATCAACAGCACGAGGCACAGGCAGCGTCATACGCGGGACCGTAGCAAGCACGCGGAGACGGATCCCACCGGTCAGGTCAGACCGGCGAGCACCTCGGCCATCGCACCGTAGGTCTCGCCGACCGAGTCCTTGCCCAGTCTGTGGCGCTCAAGACGGATCGCGCCCAGGTGCCGGGCCTCGTAGACCCGCGCCCGCCACACCGCCGTGGGTGAGCGGTCCAGGGCGCCGTAGGACTCCCAGAACGCGGTCCGCTCGTCGTCCTTGGCCGTCGCCATACGGATGGTCCAGTCAGCGGAGCTGTCACCGAAGAGGCAGCGATCGAAGTCCAGCACGCCGGTGATCACCGGCTCGGGGGCTGCCGCGTCCAGCAGGGCGTTGACGGTCCACAAGTCCCCGGTCAGCAGACTGGGTTCGGTGACCTCATCCAGTACGGCGCTCTCATGCACGGCCACTGCGGCAACCTTCCGCACATCGGCTGCGTCCAGGCCGACGCTGTCAAGGTCGGCGGCGATCTCCTCCAGCGACGCGATCACCGCCTCGCTCCAGGTGGCGTACCCCGGGCCGTTGACAGGCCCGAAGCGCGGTCCCTGCACGTCGTGCACGGACCGGGAGATGCTGCCCAGCTGCTGGAAAAACGCCGACCAGACCGTACGGGGATAGCCGCTGAGGCGCTCAGGAGCCGGGACGCCACCGAGGAGACTCTGAACCATCCAGTCCCGGCCAATCACCTCGTGCGACCAGTCCGCTGCGATGACCCGCGGCATCAGCGGCGCGATCACCGAGAGGTAGGGCACGGACGCGTACTCGTTGCGCATCAGCTGCTGCTCGGACCGGAACTGCCGGGCGGGTTCCGGGGCGACCCGGAGGATCACCGGCCGCTCCTGTCCGGCCACTGTCACGCGATAGACGTTGTTGTACATACCCGTGCCCAGCTCAAAGGCGGAAGTGACCCGCGCATCGGCACCGTAGACGCGACGGAAGATCTGCTGGATCGCATCAGCAATCACCGACTGCTGGAACGTGCCGGAAGCGCGATTGATCGGCCGGAATTCCATACTGGCGTCTCCGAACTCGTCCGTGGGCAATCCCAACCACCCTGGGGCCGTTCTGCGGTTGATGCTAACGCCGTCGTCACGCTGCCAGTGAGCAGAGACGCGTGGAGCCCTGAGCGCTGAGACAGGTTGACAGATTGCATAACTGTTCTGGGAACAGCGCGTCGCCCAGCCCCTGATCCGGCTGGCCGACACCACCGGCAACGACGTGTTCATCGGCGTCGACGCCGATGTCTCCGACCTCTACACCGAGGAGCTCGCCGACGGCGCGCTGGCGTCCCCGCGCCCCGCGATCGTGTCCAACAACGCGCAGACCGTCCCCTACGGTGCGCTCAGCGCGGACGACAACCTGCTGCCCGGCATGGACGGCCCCCGCAACCGCAGGACCGGCATCGAGATCCTCCACGGCCTGCTGATCGACTACTGCCGGCCCCTCGGAGGGGTGACGGACGTCGCGTTGTGCGGCAACGGGTTCACCGCGCCACGCAGCCTGCACGGCCCGTTCCTCTACGCCGACCATCCCGCGCTCGCCGAAGGCTTCGACGTCTGCCGGCACATGTTCGGCGTTCCTGCAACGCCGCAACCCGTGGACGTCGTACGGCACGTGTAAGGCATGCGAGGAGATGCCCGCGTGCCTGATCCGACGAGAACGCCACCCCGGATCTCAGAGGGCGTTAAGTCCGTTTCTGGTAGCGGCCGCGTCCGGGTTGTTCGAGGAGTCCTTGGCGGACGAGTCGTCCCAGGCGGGAGCGGGTGACGTT
>NZ_JBHXME010000294.1:0-6227 GCF_042721125.1 Streptomyces sp. NPDC058469 | reverse complement strand
GAGAAAGAATTGCGCAAGCGCAATTCGAATTCCGGCGCAAGCGCCGGAATGGAATTCCGTAAACGGAATTCCGAAAGGAATCCGATTCGCGCAAGCGCGAATCGGAGGCACCCGCGCAAGCGCGGGTGCCTAGGCTGGCAGCAAGGGGTAGTGCATCACGCGCGGGTCCGTGTAGGGCTTGGGATTCCCAGCTACCACCCTTGCAACGGATGTGACAGGCCGTCGGCCTGACGGGGTGCCGACCCCGTGGTAGCGACGGGTTCCGCTGCGCTCCACCCTGAACCCCTCCCCCATCGTCTGACTGTCCCGACGTGTTCACCAATGCCTGTCAGCATATAGGACAACCGGCCGTTCGTAGATGGGGTTGAGTCAGGTGTCACCCTCGGGCGCAGAAGGTGGTGCGCGGATGATGCATCACGAGTCATCACTGTGTAGAGTCTGGGATCAGATGCTACACCCCTACCGCCGCGCACTTTGCGCCTGGATTCCATTTGCTATTACGTGCTGCATTTTGCGAAAAGGAGAACACGGGGCATGGCCGTGAAGCTGCGTGATCACCAGATCGAGGCCGTTGCCGCCATTGTGCGCGGTCTTGATGTTCCGCCGGGTGGAATCCCCTGGAATGGTCTTCGCGGGCAGGTGCACGCCGCGTGTGGCACGGGGAAGACCATCATGGCGGCGGTGGCGGCGAGGCGGCTTGTACCCAGGGGGCGTGTGCTCGTGTTGGTGCCGACGCTGGATCTGCTGGCGCAGACGGTGAGGGCGTGGCACGAGGCCGGGCACAAGGGGCCGGCGGTGGCGGTGTGTTCGCTCCAGGACGATCCGGGGCTGTGGTCGTTGAGGGTGCGCTCTACGACGAACCCGATCCAGTTGGCGCTGTGGCACGGGCGGGGGCCGGTGACCATCTACGCCACCTACGCGTCTTTGGGTGTTCTGGCGGAGGCGTTCGAGGGTGTCTACGGTCAGAAGCTTGATCGAGTAGACCTCACGGTGGTTGATGAGGCCCACAGGACAAGTGGCTCGATGGGTAAGGCCTGGGCGGCCATCCACGATCAGAGCGTCATCCCGGCAGCACGCCGGCTGTACCTGACGGCCACACCACGGATCTGGGAAGAGCGGCTCAACCGGGAGATCTCCGAAGGAGTCCGTGACCCGCTGCCGCGGGAGATGGCAGCTTCCATGGACGACGAGAGCGTCTTCGGGCCCGTCCTCTACAAGCTCTCGCTCGCATCAGCCGTCTCCCGGGGCTTGCTGGCGCGCTATCAGATCATCGTCCTGGAGCTCCAGGACCCGGTTGTCACCCCGGAGCGGCTGATGGGCGAGGAGCGGCGCAGTGAAGAGGTGCGCGGTCAGCGGCTCGGAGCCTTGCAGGCCGCGCTCCTGCACACGATGGCGCAGCACAACCTGTCGACGTGCATCACTTTCCACCACCGCACCATCGAGGCACAGGCGTGCGCGGAGGGCCTGGAGCAGGTGGCTGCGAAGCTGCACGCGGATCAGCCCGAGACCTACCCCAAGCGCATCTGGGCCGACTGGCTGTGCGGCGAGCACCTCCCCGAACACCGGCAGGAAGTCCTCGGCTCGTTCGGGACCACGGCGCAGCGCGCCGTGCTCTCCAACTGCCGGGTCCTGGGCGAGGGCGTCGACATCCGCGCGGTGGACTCCGTTGCCCTACTGGACCCCAAGGGGGCGCCGCACGACATCGTCCAAGCCATCGGCCGGGCACTCCGGCAAAAGCCGGGACAGGGCAAACTCGCCTCCTTGATCGTTCCTGTCTTCCTCCAGCCCGGAGAAATGCCCGAGGATATGTTCACCTCGGGGTCGTATCGCCCGTTGGTGAAAGTCTTGGAAGGTCTGCGCGCTCACGATGAAGAAGCCGTCGAGCTGCTCGCCATTCCCCAGGAGCCTCAGAAGGATGTCGCCCAACCGTCCGTGAACATCGGCACGCCGCCCGAGGAAGGCGAAGCCGAATCACGGTTGCTGCTCCGTTTCGCCGCCCCACGCGACCCGGTGATGGTCGCCGACTGGGTCTCCTTCAACGTCATCGACACCGAACGCCAGGACTGGGCCCGCGGCTGGGCGAAGCTGAAGACGTACGTCGAACGGGTCGGGAACGCGAGGGTGCCCTACGGACACCGAGAGGGCGCGACACCACTTGGACAATGGGTCGCGGAACAACGACGCGCCTACGGAGCCGGGGAAATGAACGGGCAGCGCGCGCAGCGCCTGGAGCGGCTCGGCATGGTCTGGTCCGTAGCGGATGAGCGGTTCCAGGAAAATCTGGAAGCCGCCAAGGCGTACTACGACCAGCACTGGACCCTCTGCGCCCCCCGGACCGCCAGCACGCTGGACAGGCCGTTGGGGATGTGGCTCGCGAATTTGCGGCGTCCAGGTGCGCTGGACGACCACCCCGAGTGGAAGACGGCACTGGAAGCCATCGACGAAGACTGGAACCCCGCCTGGCCGGCCGACTGGCAACGCCACTACGCCGCACTCCGCGAACTCGTACGCGACGAAGCGGGCCAAGCCGACGTCCTTCCCGGCCTCACCATCCACGGCATGGACATCGGGAAGTGGCTGGCCCGGCAGCGGAAACCGGAAGTCTGGCAGGCCCTGACGGGCGGACAGCGCGAACGCCTGGAGGCCGCTGGCGTCGCCCCTCCGCCCGTGCCTGCGGCCCCGGTGGAGACGGACGCGCCCGCGAAGCCGTCCGCGACGCCCGCGGGTGCCTTCGAACGGGGCGTGGCGGCCCTGGCTCAGTACAAGGCCCGCACGGGCTCTGTGACGGTCCCCAGGGCCCATGTTGAGGAGCTGGAGGATGGCGCAGAGGTCAAGCTCGGGGTGTGGATCATGAACCAGAGGGGGCGCCGCGCGAAGCTCACCCCCGACAAACTCCAGGCGCTGGCTGATCTCGGACTCAACTGGGCAACGTAATGATTCCGGAGATATCGCGATAGACCGGGTGTCGAGTCGGCGCTGCGATCGCATCTGGTGGCTCGTGGAAGCCGGGGAACGCTTCGGGGGGATGCGCTGATGGGTGATGTGTTTGTGGGGCGCGCTGATGAGCAGAACCGGCTGCGTCTGCTGTTAGGGCAGTTGGGTGGGGTGGGCCCTGATGAGGGTCATGTGGTGCTGGTGCGTGGCCAGGGTGGGGTGGGCAAGAGCACGCTGCTGGCGCGGATGCGGGAGATCGTGGGTGAGGAACGTCCTCGGCGTGGTTGGCGGCGTGAGCGGCTGACGGCGGTGTTCCTGGACTGGGGTGAGAACCCGTTGCGGTCGGTGGCTGCTGCGTCGGCCGATGGTCCGGAGGTGTGGCGGCTGCTGGCCGCTGTCGCGGCGGCTCTTGAGGAAGCGTGCGGGGCGGCGGCGGAGCGGGCTTTCAACGATTTCCGCCGGCAGGCGTCGCAGCTGCCGGAGATGGTGGAGCGGGCCAAGAATCGGATGCTGCTGGACGAGCACGGCAGTGCCCAGCCGGTGATCACCGGCAAGGAAGCGCAAGGGCTACTCGCGGATGTGAGCGGTCTCGGTCTGGCAGCGGCCGGAATCCCGGTCGGTCAGAAGTCTGTGGAAAAGGCAATAGCGGGAGTTTTCACGGCCGGGTCGGTGGCACACCGGCTGCGCCATGGGACCGTGGATGCGCAGGTGTTCCGGCAGCTGATCGATGCCAAGACCGAGTTGGTGCAGGCTTTCGGGCAGGGCTTGCGGACACTGGCCCGGCGACAGCCGGTCGTGGTCATCATGGACACCTGCGAGCTGCTGGGGCCCACGCTGCTGGAGCTGCACCAGATCATTGCCCGCAGTGGCCCGCGCACGGTGTGGGTGCTGGGGACGCGTCTGGAGGACGGGGAGCAGCGGGCCGAGCACAGCATCGCGGAGCGGCTTTTGCGGGGCGTCCAGCACACTCGGCTGCACGACATGCCGCTTCTGGTGTTCGACGATGACAGTGCCGCTGCCTATCTTTCCGCGCGCCAGCCAGCCCTGAGCCGGCAGGAAATCACTCAGGCGGTCAGTTTCAGCCGCGGACTGCCGCTGGCCCTGGCACTGATCGTGCAAGCGCTGAAAACCGGCATGCACATCGAGGAGATCTGCGAGCGCCCGACCGACGCGTACGGTCTTCCCTCGGAGGTGGTGCAGAAGCTGGCGCTGCGTTACCTCACCCACACCGCCACGGTCCCTGCCCTGGCTGACGACCGCTCCAAACTCTGTGCTCTGGCGTTGGCCCAGTACAACGACCCCGACGTTCTCGCCGTTCTGTGGAACGTGCCGGCTGCCGACGTCCGCACGGTCACGGACCGGCTGACCGCCCGCCACGACTTCATGAGCAGCCACCACCGTGTCCTGCACGACGATGTCCGCGCCGCGATCCTCAACCTCCTGCTCCGCAAGGACGAACGCGCCGCCGTGCGGGAGGTGAACCAGCGTGCCGCCGACTTCCTGCGTGAGCGCGCCGGCCGCGCAGGACATCAAACTGTTGATGAGCAGCTTGCCGATGATCAGTGGCAGCGGGACATCTCTGCACTCGTCTGGCACACCTTCTGGGCCGACCCCCGCACCGGCACCACCCTCCTGCTGCAACTGCTGCCCTGGGCCGAACCCGTTCCCGACTTCCGCGACCAGCTCATCCAGCACGCCCAGTTCTTCGCGCCGACCTGCCTCCCAGACACCGCCGCCACCCTGACCGCGCTCAGAAGCTTCGGCGACAGGTTCGGGTGGGGCTGGTCAGCCGGGGAGGAACGTGAGCGTCGCGCGGCCCGCCGGCGTGTGGAGGCCGCCTCCACCACCGTCCCCCCGGACGTCGCCGCACAGCCCCCGGCCAGCGTCTACCGCAACCTGTGGGCCGCAGCCACCGCTGCAACAGCCGCCCTGCCCCCGGCAGACGCCGTAGCCCTCCTACGAACGGCTGCGTACCACACCCTGCCCCCGGACACAGCCACCGCACGACGCATCGCCAGCGTGGCCTCCGACCTCACCCGCGGTTGGCGTGCCATGCGCGGCATGACTACCGCGGAACAGCAGGACGAACTCACCCTGCACGAGATCATCGTCCGCCACGACCCCACCAACGGCGACGCTCATAGGGTCTTTGGCGACTGCCTCGCCACATCCGGACGATGGCAGGAAGCCGAAACCGCCTACCACCAAGCCCTCCACCACAACCCCACCAACAGCAACGCCCACAACGGCCTCGGCGACTGCCTCGCCGAAGCCGGACGATGGCAGGACGCCGAAACCGCCTACCGGCAAGCTCTTCACCACGACCCCACCAACAGCGGCGCCCACAACGGCCTCGGTTACTGCCACGGCATGGCCGGACGATGGCAGGACGCCGAAACCGCCATCCGTGAAGCCCTCCACCACGACCCCACCAACAGCGGCGCCCACAGCAACCTCGGTTACTGCCACAGCATGGCCGGACGATGGCAGGACGCCGAAACCGCCATCCGTGAAGCCCTCCACCATCATCCCACCGACAGCAGCGCCCACAGCAACCTCGGCTTGGTGCTGTGGCTGCGGGATGACACGACAGGTGCCGAGTCTTGCTTTCGCTCCGCGTTGAGCGCTGACGCTCGCTCGATCGCCGCTCCTCCTCGCCTTGGCCTCCTGCTTCTCCATACGGGACGAACGGATGAGGCGCGGGCTGTCTTGGAGAATGCGCCTGCGGGCGATGTGCGACGCGAGTTGTTCCTTGCCGTCGCCCTGCATGCTTCGGAACCGGCCCGCGTGTCCGCCCGCCTACAGGCCGCGCTCGCGGCCAGCGAGCAACCCTTCACCCCCCGGCGTGTCACGACCCCGTTCACCCGGGCTCTAGACCGGGCGTGGGCCCTGGCCGCGACAGGACGCGGCACGGAAGGCGCCGCTGTACTGCGCGCAGTGTCCGCCACCCGAGTTGCCCACGAGATGTTCGAAACGCCCTTCTACGACCAGCTCGCGAAGGTGATCGACCCTGCGCAGCTGGAGCCCATCCTGCAGGTGTGGCGCGAGATCATCGCAGCCGACCCACACGCCTGCGGAGTCTGGGGACCCCCACCCCCCGCCACCCCCTAACCCGTTCGATGCGGTGCACGACGCTCGTACCGCCGCCCCGGACCGAGAGGGCGGCGGTGGCGCTGGCAGGCCAGACCCCCGGGCGTGCTGTGCGGCTTGGGGGTCTTTCGCTTGAACAGGGTCAGCGGGACCGTGCCTCAGGGCCTACGCGCACTTCAGTGCGATGCCCCGGGGTTCAGAGG
>NZ_JBHXME010000293.1:0-6314 GCF_042721125.1 Streptomyces sp. NPDC058469 | reverse complement strand
CCTTGGAGCGGAAGTGGCGGAAGAACGTCCGGCGCGCGACCCCGGCCGCGGCCGCGATCTCGTCGACGGTGGTCGCCTCGTACCCCTTGGTCGCGAACAGCTCCATCGCGGCCGCCGCCAGTTCGCGCCGCATCTTGAGGCGCTGGGCGGCGGCGCGGCTGCCCGCGGCACTCTCCGGTGCGTCGGGCGTGGCAGATGTGCGGGAGGGCTTGGCGGGCTGGGGCATGACCCGAACGTACTGCATGTGCGCAGCCTGGCGCGCACGTCGGAGGTTTCCCCCGCCCGCCGCGGGCGGGGGTCCTCCGGTGGGTTCGAGCAGTCCGCCCCAGTCCCCGTCGATCCCGAACCGGTCGTCCGGATGCTCAGCGGCGGGCATATTCGCGGAAGCCGCGGCCCGTCTTGCGGCCGAGGCAGCCCGCGGCCACCAGGTGCTCCAGAAGCGGCGCCGGAGCCAGGCCCGGGTCGCGGAACTCGCGGTGCAGGACCTTCTCGATCGCCAGGGAGACGTCCAGTCCGACGACGTCCAACAGCTCGAAGGGGCCCATCGGGTAGCCGCCGCCCAGCTTCATCGCCGCGTCGATGTCGTCAAGAGACGCATAGTGCTCCTGCACCATCTTGATCGCGTTGTTGAGGTAGGGGAACAGCAGTGCATTGACGATGAAGCCGGCCCGGTCACCACAATCAACGGCATGCTTCTTGATCTTGACGCAGACCTCGCGGACCGTTGAGTGGACGTCGTCGTCCGTCAGCACCGTACGGACGACCTCGACCAGCTTCATCGCGGGCGCCGGGTTGAAGAAGTGCATGCCGATCACGTCCTGCGGACGGGAGGTGGCGCGGGCGCACGCGACGACCGGCAGCGACGAGGTCGTGGTGGCCAGGACCGCGCCCGGCTTGCAGACCTTGTCCAGCGTCGCGAACAGCTGCTGCTTGATCTCCAGGTCCTCGGCGACCGCCTCGACGGCCAGGTCGACCTCGGCGAACGCGTCGTAGGAGCCCGCCGGGGTGATCCGCTCCAGGGTCTGCGCGGCGGCCTCGGCGGTCAGCCGCCCCTTGTCGACGGAGCGCGAAAGCGACTTGCCGATACGGGACTTGGCGAGCTGCGCCTTCTCCTCGCTGCGGGCCGCGAGGACCACGTCGTACCCGGCCTTGGCGAAGACCTCGGCGATACCGGAGGCCATGGTCCCGGAACCGGCGACCCCGACCGAGCGGACCGTACGGCCCGGGGCGAGCCGCGCGCCCTCCGGCGGGGTCAGCGCGTCCCGCACGACGGTCGCGCTGCCCGGAGTCTCGTACGAGTAGAAGCCGCGACCAGTCTTACGGCCGGTCAGGCCCGCCTCGCTGAGCTGCTTCAGGATCGGCGCGGGGGCGTGCAGGCGGTCGTGGGACTCGGCGTACATGGCCTCCAGGACCGTGCGCGCGGTGTCGACGCCGATCAGGTCGAGGAGCGCGAGCGGGCCCATGGGCAGCCCGCAGCCGAGCCGCATCGCCGCGTCGATGTCCTCGCGGGAGGCGTACTTCGCCTCGTACATCGCGGCCGCCTGGTTGAGGTAGCCGAACAGCAGCCCGTCCGCGACGAACCCGGGCCGGTCGCCGACCGCGACGGGCTCCTTGCCCAGCTCGACGGCGAGGTCGGTGACCGCGGCGACGGCGGCGGGCGCGGTCAGCACCGAGGAGACGATCTCGACCAGCTTCATCGCAGGTGCCGGGTTGAAGAAGTGCAGCCCCAACACCCGCTCGGGGCGCGCGGAGTCGGCGGCCAGCCGGGTCACGGAGAGGGCGTTCGTGCCCGTCGCGAGGATGGTGTCGGGGCGCACGATCCCGTCCAGCTCGCGGAAGATCTGGTGCTTGATCTCGTACGACTCCGGGGCCACCTCGATGACCAGGTCGGCGTCGGCCGCGGCGCTCAGGTCGGTGGAGGTGCGGACGCGGGCGAGGGCGTCGGTGCGCTCCTGCTCGGTCAGCCGGCCGCGCCGCACGGCGTGGGCGGTCGCGGTCTCCAGGGCGGCGACGGCGTGGGCGGTCGCCGCCTCGCTGACGTCGATGCCGACGACCTGGCGGCCGGCCCGGGCGAGGACCTCGGTGATGCCGGTGCCCATCGTGCCGAGACCGACGACGGCAATGGTCTTGAACGGGGACAGGGGAGCGTCGGACAGGGGAGCTGCCATCGCGGGACTCCTGGAAAGAGGGTGACGACTGGGAGCGCACTCCGTACGCCGAGGGGCGCACGGAGTTGCGAGAAGGAGTGCGGGTGATGCCGGGCAACGAGCGCACACGCCCGGCGAGAAGAGAGAGTTCCGACCGGCCCTGTCCCAAGCCGTGTCGTACTGCGGTACACGAGGTACCGAACCGACTGCTCCCCCACTGCCTTAAAGGAGTGGGAGGTGCCCCCAACGGCGGCTGCGTCACCAGGCCGCCGTAAGGAGATATGCGAGTGGGTAACTCGCTCACCTGAGCTTAACCGGTGAGTAACGAGCGCGCCAGCCCCCGAGTTTGTGATGTAGGTCCCGGGGTTCCTGTGACACCCATAGGCTCGGTTTCATGGACGAAGAGTTGCGATCACTCACGGAGCGCTTACGGCGGGAGTCGGGAGGGGCGGTGCCGTACGAGCGTCTCGTGGCGACCGGCGACCTCGACGAACTGGCGGAGGCGCTCACCGCCCCCGGTCATCCGCTGTGGGCCAAGGAGCTGGCCGCGTTCCGCCTCGGCCTCGCCGGCGACCGGCGCGCCTTCGAGTCCCTCGTCCTGTTCCTCAACCACCGCGACCCACCGCGCTGCGCCTCCGCCGCGTACGCCCTAGCCCGCCTCGACGACCCCCGCACCGCCCGCGCGGCAGCCACCCTCGCCACCAACGAACTCCGCGTCGCCTACGCCCTGCACCCCGTCCGCCTCCTGGCCGACCTGCACGCCCCCGAGTCGGTCCCCGCGCTCATCACCACCCTGCAACGGCGCCTCCGCCCCCACGACCCGTACCGCCGCGTGGCCCTCGCCTGTGTGGAGGGCCTCGGTGAACTGGCCGACCCGCGCGCCAGACCGGTACTGAACGACGCCCTCGCCCACCCGGCGCTGGCGGAGGCGGCGGTGCATGCGCTGGGGCGGATTCCGCGGCAGCGGTGAGCTGGGTTCGCTGTGCGACACCTCCTCAGCCCGTCAGTTCCCTGACGTACCGCACCTCGGGCACCAACACCCCTTCCACCTCGTACGGCTCCTCGGCCCCGTCCGTCCGGAACCCCGCCCGCTCGTAGAACCGGCGGGCGCGGGCGTTGCCCCGGACGACCCAGAGGAGGACGCGGTCGTGGCCGAGGGTCGCGCACTGCCGTAGGGCCTCCTGTACGAGGGCCCGGCCGGCGCCGGTGCCCACGTGCTGCGGGTCGAGGTAGAGGGCGTACAACTCGGCGTCCTCGGTGCGGAGTTCGCCGTCGCGGTACGGGCCGAGCGCGGCCCAGCCGATGAGTTCGGCGCCCCGTGTCGCGACCAGGTTCACCACGCTGTCGTCGCCCTGCGCGAGGCGGGCCCGGCGGCGTTCGGCGTCGGCCGTCGCGCTGAGGGCGTCGAGGAAGGGCTGCGGCATGAGGCCCCGGTACGCGAACTGCCAGCCCAGGACGCGGATTTTGGAGACGCGGTCGCAGTCGGCGAAGGTCATCGGGCGGATCCGGAAGGGCTCGACGTCGTCCATGGCGGCACCCTAGGGATGCGCCGGCCGAGCCTGCCTCCGAATTGGCCGCGCCTGTCTCCGAATTACCCGGTTGGTTCGGCGATCACCGCGAACGCCTCGATCTCCATCAGGAACTCCGGTCGCACCAGCGCGGCGACCTGTACCGCCGACGCTGCCGGAAGCCGGTCGTCGGGTATGTGCGCCGCGCGGGCCGTCCGGATGGCCGGCATGTGGGCCATGTCCGTGACGTAGAAGGTCAGTTTGACCACGTCGTCGAAGGTGGCCCCGGCGGCGGCCAGGCAGCGGCGGAGGTTCTCGAAGACCTGGCGGGCCTGGGCCGGTGCGTCGCCCTCGCCGACGAGCTTGCCGTCCTCGTCCAGGGCGAGCTGGCCGGAGACCGCGACGAAGCGGCCGGTGCCCGTCACGACGTGCGTGTAGGCCGTCGCGGGGGCGACGCCGTCGGGGGCGGGAATCCTCGTCAGCTCACTCATGCGTCCATGGTGGACCATGGGTCTGACAACGAGGATTCCCGCCCCCGAGGGACCGTCAGGCCGTGCTCAGCCGCGGAAGCCCAGCAGGCCGTGCAGTGTCGAACCGTGTGCCGTGCTCGTCGCCGCCTTCGCCGTGGTCAGCGGCTGTGGGTCGGGCGTCTTCTGGCACACCGCGTCGACCTCGCCGCCACTGCGCGGCACCTTGCCGTTGGTCAGATACGTCGCCAGGTACTTGTCCAGGCAGGCGTTCCCGCTCAGCGTGATGCCGTGGTTCCCGCCGCCCTGCTCGACCACGAAACTCGAACCGGCCAGCATCTGGTGGACCGTGGCGCCGCCCTCGTACGGAGTGGCCGCGTCGTTCGTCGCCTGGAAGAGCAGCACCGGCGGCAGCTTGCCGTTGGCGATGTTGATCGGCTGCTCCGACCTCGTCGGCCAGAACGCGCACGGCGCGTTGTACCAGGCGTTGTTCCAGACCATGAACGGCGCCTTGTCGTAGGCCGCCCAGTTGTCCTTGCGCCACTGGTTCCAGTCGCGCGGCCAGGACGCGTCACGGCACTGCACCGACGTGTAGACGCTGTACCCGTTGTCCCCGGAGGCGTCGATCGCGGCGAAGTTGCCGTACGCCTCGACCAACGGATCGGCGTTCTTGTCGTTCACGTACGCCGCGAACGCCTCGGCGAGATAAGGCCAGTAGCCGTTGTAGTACCCGCCCGGGATGAAGGTGTCCTCCAGCTCGGATGCCCCCACCTTCCCGTCGGCCGGCTTCTTGGCCAGCGCGGCCCGCATCGCGTACCACTTGGCCTCGATCTTGGCCGGGTCGGTGCCGAGCTTGTACGTGGAGTCGTACTTGGCGATCCACGCCATGAGCGCCTGCTGGCGGTCGTTGAAGGCGTAGTCCTGGCCGAGGTTGTCGTCGTACCAGACGCCCGTGGGATCGACGATGGAGTCCAGGACCAGGCGGCGCACGCGCTCCGGGTAGAGTTTGGCGTACACGGCGCCCAGGTAGGTGCCGTACGAGTAACCGAAGTAGTTGATCTTCTTCGCGCCGAGCGCCTGCCGGATCGAGTCCATGTCGCGCACGGCACTGATCGTGTCGATGTACGGCAGCACGCTCGCGTACTTCTTGCCGCAGGCGGCCGCGAACGCCTTCGCGCGCGTGAGGTTCGCCTTCTCCAGCGCCGGGGTGCTCGGCACCGAGTCGGGGCGCACCGGATTGAAGTGACCCGGCTTGCAGTCGAGGGCGGGTGTGCTCTTGCCGACCCCGCGCGGGTCGAAGCCGATGACGTCGTACTGGGACGCCACCGCCTTGGGCAGCGAGGACGCGACGAATCCCGCGAGGGTCAGCCCGCTGCCGCCGGGGCCGCCGGGGTTGACCAGCAGCGGCCCCTGGTAGGTCTTCGCGGTGTGCGGGACGCGGGACAGGGCGAGCGTGATCTGCTTGCCGTGCGGGTTCGCGTGGTCGAGGGGCACCTTGACGCTTGAGCACTGGAGCGTCGGATAGTTCGTCGTGGCGCAGCTCTTCCAGCTGAGCTTCGCCGTCCGGACGCTGGTGGTGGGGTGCGCGGTGCTCGCGTCGGCGGGGAGAGCGGTGACCGTCCCGGCCACGACGACGGCGGCACCGCACAGTACGGCTGCGCGTTTTCTCATGAGTCCTCCCTGGGCGGAGAGGCAGCGGACCGCGGGACTCGCGGTCGGTCCTCGCCGCATAGTCCCGAAAACCCGGGGCGGAAGAACCTGTTCAGCCGATACTTGACCCAATTGGGCCGCCGGATGCGCTCGAACGCCCTCAGATCAGCGAAAGCTGCGTCGGTTCGGTCACCGGCTGGTCCGCCGGGTCCGGCGGCTCGGGAATCCGGCGCGGCATCCCCGCGCGCGCGGGACCGATGCCGTACTCCTGCGCCAGGTCGTGGACCTGACGGGTGATCCGGCGCTGGTACCACTTCGGGGCGTACGCGCCCTCCGCGTACAGCCGCTCGTAGCGGCGTACCAGGTGCGGGTGGTGCTGCCCGAGCCAGGCCATGAACCACTCGCGGGCACCGGGCCGCAGATGCAGCACCAGGGGAGTCACCGAGGTGGCCCCGGAGGCCGCTATCGCCCTTACGGTGGCGCGCAGTTGGGCCGGGTCGTCGCTCAGGAAGGGGATCACCGGGGCCATCAGGACCCCGACG
>NZ_JBHXME010000292.1:0-6463 GCF_042721125.1 Streptomyces sp. NPDC058469 | reverse complement strand
ACGTCGATCGCGACGAGCAGGGCCCCGGCCGGTCCCGGCCAGGGCGGCCAGGGTCGTGGCGACCGTCCCGAGCGCGGTGACCGCGGCGACCGTCCCGGCGCGGCGCGTCCGGGTGGTCAGGGCGCGCGTCCCGGTGCTCGTCCGGCCGGTCCCCGTCCGGGCAACAACCCGTTCACCTCTGGTGGTTCCACCGGCATGGCGCGCCCCTCGGCGCCCCGTCCCGGCGGTGCCCCGCGTCCCGGCGGTCAGGAACGCCCCGGTGCTCCCGGTGGCGCTCCGCGTCCGCAGGGTGCCGGTCAGGGCGGCCCCCGTCCCCAGGGCGCTGCGGGCGGTGCCCGTCCCGGTGCTCCGGGCGGCTCGCGTCCGACCCCGGGCGGCATGCCCCGCCCGCAGGGCGGCGCTCCGCGTCCGGGCGGTGGCCCCGGTGGCAACCGTCCCAACCCCGGCATGATGCCGCAGCGTCCCGCTGCGGGTAGTCCCCGTCCCGGTGGCGGCCCCGGTGGCCGTGGTCCCGGTGGCGGCGGCGGTCGTCCCGGTGGTCCCGGTGGCGGTGGCGGCGGTCGTCCCGGTGGCGGCGGCGGCGGTTTCGCCGGGCGTCCCGGTGGCGGCGGTGGCGGTTTCGCCGGTCGTCCCGCGGGTCCCGGTGGCGGTGGCGGCGGTTTCGCCGGCCGTCCGGGTGCTCCCGCCGGTGGCGGTGGCCGTCCCGGCTTCGGTGGTCGTCCCGGTGGTCCCGGTGGCCGTGGTGGCACACAGGGCGCCTTCGGTCGTCCCGGTGGTCCCGCGCGTCGTGGTCGCAAGTCGAAGCGGCAGAGGCGCCAGGAGTACGAGGCCATGCAGGCCCCGTCGGTCGGCGGTGTGATGCTGCCTCGTGGCAACGGACAGTCCGTCCGTCTGTCGCGCGGTGCGTCCCTCACCGACTTCGCCGAGAAGATCAACGCCAACCCGGCGTCGCTCGTCGGCGTGATGATGAACCTCGGCGAGATGGTCACTGCCACGCAGTCCGTCTCCGACGAGACGCTGAAGCTCCTCGCGGACGAGATGAACTTCGTCCTCGAGATCGTCAGCCCCGAGGAGGAGGACCGCGAGCTGCTCGAGTCCTTCGACATCGAGTTCGGCGAGGACGAGGGTGGCGAGGAGTTCCTCGTCGCGCGTCCGCCGGTCGTGACCGTCATGGGTCACGTCGACCACGGTAAGACCCGCCTCCTCGACACCATCCGCAAGACGAACGTCGTCGCGGGCGAGGCCGGCGGTATCACGCAGCACATCGGTGCGTACCAGGTCGCGACCGAGGTCAACGGCGAAGAGCGTCGGATCACCTTCATCGACACCCCGGGCCACGAGGCGTTCACCGCCATGCGTGCCCGTGGTGCCAAGTCGACCGACATCGCGATCCTCGTGGTGGCGGCCAACGACGGTGTGATGCCCCAGACGATCGAAGCGTTGAACCACGCCAAGGCGGCCGACGTGCCGATCGTGGTCGCGGTCAACAAGATCGACGTCGAGGGCGCCGACCCGACCAAGGTGCGCGGTCAGCTCACCGAGTTCGGGCTGGTGGCCGAGGAGTACGGCGGCGACACGATGTTCGTCGACATCTCCGCCAAGCAGGGCCTCAACATCGAGAGCCTGCTGGAGGCCGTGGTCCTCACCGCGGACGCCTCGCTCGACCTGCGGGCCAACCCGGAGCAGGACGCGCAGGGCATCGCGATCGAGTCCCACCTCGACCGTGGCCGCGGCGCCGTCGCGACCGTCCTGGTCCAGCGAGGCACCCTGCGGGTCGGCGACACCATGGTGGTCGGCGACGCGTACGGCCGTGTCCGCGCGATGCTCGACGACAAGGGCGACAACGTGGAAGAGGCGGGTCCCTCGACCCCGGTCCTCGTCCTCGGTCTCACCAACGTCCCGGGCGCCGGCGACAACTTCCTGGTTGTCGACGAGGACCGCACGGCACGTCAGATCGCCGAGAAGCGGGCGGCGCGCGAGCGCAACGCCAACTTCGCGCGGCGTGGTGTCAGGTTCTCCCTGGAGAACCTGGACGAGGCCCTCAAGGCCGGTCTGGTGCAGGAGCTCAACCTCATCATCAAGGGCGACGCGTCCGGTTCGGTGGAGGCTCTCGAGTCCTCGCTGCTCCAGCTCGACGTCGGCGAAGAGGTCGACATCCGCGTCCTGCACCGCGGCGTGGGTGCGGTCACCGAGTCGGACATCGACCTGGCGACCGGCTCCGACGCGATCGTCATCGGCTTCAACGTCCGCGCTGCGGGCCGCGCGGCGCAGATGGCGGAGCGCGAGGGCGTCGACGTCCGGTACTACTCGGTGATCTACCAGGCCATCGAGGAGATCGAAGCAGCGCTCAAGGGCATGCTCAAGCCGGAGTACGAGGAGGTCGAGCTCGGCACGGCGGAGATCCGCGAGGTCTTCAAGTCGTCCAAGCTGGGCAACATCGCCGGTGTCCTGGTCCGCTCGGGAGAGGTCAAGCGCAACACCAAGGCGCGCCTCGTCCGAGACGGCAAGGTCATCGCGGAGAGCCTCAACATCTCCGGTCTGCGTCGCTTCAAGGACGACGTCACCGAGATCCGCGAAGGGTTCGAGGGCGGTATCAACCTCGGCAACTTCAACGACATCAAGGTCGACGACGTCATCGCGACGTACGAGATGCGCGAGAAGCCTCGCGGCTGATCGTCACAGCACGCGATCGGGGCCGGTCGGCGGGAGCAGAATTCCGTCGATCGGCCCCGGCCGTTGCGTGTACGGTTCCTGTATCGGCGTCCAAGACCGGCGCCCATACCCCGAACCGGCGGGACATCCGGACACACATGTATGTGGGGACTCTGTCCTTCGACCTGCTCCTCGGCGACGTCCACTCGCTGAAGGAGAAACGCTCTCTCGTCCGTCCGATCGTGGCCGAACTCCAGCGCAAGTACGCGGTGAGCGCGGCCGAGACGGGCAGTCAGGACCTCCATCGCAGGGCCGAGATCGGGCTCGCGGTGGTCTCCGGGGACACGGGACACCTCACCGACGTACTGGACCGCTGCGAGCGACTCGTCGCCGCGCGGCCCGAGGTGGAACTGCTCTCCGTTCGACGCGGACTCCACAGCGACGAAGACTGAAGCAAGCAGCACGACGTAGTTACTAAGGAGACGGACCAGTGGCCGACAACGCGCGTGCCAAGAGGCTGGCGGACCTCATCCGAGAGGTGGTGGCCAAGAAGCTGCAGCGCGGGATCAAGGATCCGCGGCTCGGCACGCACGTCACCATCACGGACACCCGGGTGACGGGTGATCTGCGGGAGGCGACCGTCTTCTACACGGTGTACGGGGACGACGAGGCGCGGGCCGAGGCGGCCGCCGGGCTGGAGAGCGCCAAGGGCGTGCTCCGTTCCGCGGTGGGCGCCGCGGCGGGCGTGAAGTTCACGCCGACCCTCACCTTCGTCGCGGACGCCCTGCCGGACACCGCCAAGACCATCGAGGACCTCCTCGACAAGGCACGGCAGTCCGACGAGAAGGTGCGCGAGGTCTCGGCCGGCGCCGCGTACGCGGGCGACGCGGACCCGTACAAGAAGCCGGACGAAGAGGACGAGGACGACACCACCGAATGACCGAGAAAACCCGGACGCCCGACGGCCTTGTCATCGTCGACAAGCCGTCGGGCTTCACCTCGCACGACGTGGTCGCCAAGATGCGCGGCATCGCCCGCACCCGCCGCGTCGGGCACGCGGGCACCCTCGACCCCATGGCGACGGGCGTGCTCGTCCTCGGCGTCGAGAAGGCGACCAAGCTCCTGGGGCACCTAGCCCTCACGGAGAAGGAGTACCTGGGCACGATCCGCCTGGGCCAGAGCACCCTGACCGACGACGCCGAGGGCGAGATCACGAGGTCGGCAGACGCCTCGAAGGTCACCCGGGACGCCGTCGACGCCGGGATCGCCAAGCTAAGCGGCGAGATCATGCAGGTCCCGTCCAAGGTCAGCGCCATCAAGATCGACGGCGTGCGCTCGTACAAACGGGCCCGCGACGGCGAGGACTTCGAGATCCCCGCCCGCCCCGTCACCATCTCCTCCTTCGCGGTCTACGACGTCCGGGACGCCGTCGCCGAGGACGGCACCCCCGTCCTGGACCTGGTGGTCTCGGTGGTCTGCTCGTCCGGCACCTACATCCGGGCCCTGGCCCGCGACTTGGGCGAGGACTTGGGCGTAGGGGGCCACCTGACCGCCCTCCGCCGCACCCGCGTAGGCCCGTACAAACTGGACACGGCGAAGACCCTCGACCAGCTCCAGGAGGAGCTGACCGTGATGCCGATCGCCGAAGCCGCCGAGGCCGCGTTCCCACGCTGGTCCGTCGACACCCGGCGGGCGAAGCTGCTGCTCAACGGCGTCCGCCTGGAGATCCCCGAGGAGTACACGGGCGTCGGCGCGGTCGGCGTCTTCGACCCCGAGGGCCGCTTCCTGGCGCTCGTGGAGGAACAGAAGGGCAAGGCCAAGAGCCTCGCCGTCTTCGCCTGAGGACACCCCTGAGGCACACCCCCGGGGGACACCTCGGGGGACGCCCTGGGGCCGAAGTCCCGCCCGTGGAGCGGCGGTCACGGGGTCTACGTTCCCGCCGCTCCACGGTCCCCCCTCGGTTCCCCCACCCCTAGGGTGTATCCAACCCTCCGCCTCTATTCACCCGTCCGGGCAGGCGCTCGGAGTGAACCGAGGGAGCGGAAGGGGGCGCGTTCACCACGCGATCTGTCCCGCTGATCACGCCACGCCTACCGTCGAACACAGGGCATGGGTACGGCGGGGAGGTTCGACCATGGCGGGACGTGGCCCGCGGACGGGCGGCGGCCGTCGATCACGGGAAGAGCGATCACGGGAAGAGCGATCAACGGAGGCCGACGCGCCCGCCGTTGACGACGCGACCCCGGTGCGCATCCGCGACCTGGACGACGCCTTGGTACGCATCCGCGACCTCGCCGGTCGCCCGCGCGGCACCGGCTTCGTCGCCGACCACCACGGCACGGTGATCACCAGCCACGAAGCGGTCGACGGACTGCCCCGCCTCGTCCTGCACGCCGCCGGCGACCGCACCTGCCTCGTGACCGCCGACGCGGTGACCCCGCTGCCCGCCCTCGACCTCGCCCTCGTCCGCACCGAGGGCCTCGGCGTCGACCCGCTCCCCGTCACGGTCCGGGACCGCGTCGAGACCGGCACATATGTCCGCGTCGCCGCGGGCCGCTGGCGCGAGGCCCGCCTCCTGGGCGCGACCTCCGTGACCTACACGGCCACCGACCGCTTCCATCTCCTCGACGACGCCCTGGAGTTGGCGATCGGCACGGCGGGACGGGACGCGTTGCGGTTGGGCGGGGGAGCGGCCGGGGGGCCGGTTCTCGACGCGGTGACCGGCGCGGTGATCGGTGTCCTCGGCACGGCGTTGCAATCGGGCCAACGGGATGCGGGGTTCGCGGTGCCGCTGCGGCAAGTGCGGAGCGGGGAGCGGCTGTTGGGTGGCGCTCAGGGGCCGTCGGCTGATCTCCGGGGCCCGTTGGGTGACCTCCTCGCACGGAATTCGGCGACCGTGCCCGCGTACGGCGCCGACCTCAACCTCGCGGGCGTGCTGGAGCTGACGGCCACCTCGGTGGGGTCGGACGGCCCGCCGGGGGCGCTCGCGGGGTTCGTCGGTCACGGCCGTGACGGCGACGGTTCGTTTGTGGTGGCGCCCGTCGAACGGCCGTCGCTGGTAAGGGAGTTCGCCGCGTTCGTCGAGAGTCCGGCCGCCGTGCTCGGGCTCGTCGGGGCACCGGGCAGCGGCCGTACGACGGAACTCGCGGCGCTCGCCGCGCGGCGCAACGGGGGTGCGGAACCGGCTCCCACACTGTGGTTGCGCGGCGCCGACCTGCGGGACGGTGACGCTTCGGTGGCTGACGCGGTACGTAGGACGGTGGAGCGGGCGGCACGGATCGTCGCCGCGTCCGTCTCGCTGCCGGGGGATTCCGGTGACCTCGGCGATATCGGGCCCGAGCGGCTGGCGCGGGTCGCCCGTGACGCCGGGCGGCCCTTGCTGTTGCTGCTCGACGGGCCTGAGGAGATGCCGCCTGTGCTTGCCCATCGGCTGGCCGAGTGGACCGAGGGGACGGGGGAGTGGTTGCGGGAGAGCGGGGCGCGGTTGGTGGTGGGGTGCCGGGCGGAGTACTGGGAAGGGGCGGGGGCGCGGTTTCCGGGGGAGTTGCTGTACGGCGGGCTTCCTTCCGGGGTGCCTGCGGCGGACGAGGCGGGGTGGGTCCCGTTTGGGGCGTCTGCGGCTGACGACGCGGGTTCGGTTCAGTTCGGCGTGCCTGCGGCTGACGAGGTTGGTCCGCTCCACTTCGGGGCGCCCGCACCTGACGACGCCGGTTCGGTTCAGTTCGGGTCGCCCGGACCTGTCGACGCAGGCCGGCATGACTCAGCCCGTCCGGCGTTTGAGGACGAGGCCGTTCAGGCCGAAGGGGGGTCT
>NZ_JBHXME010000291.1:0-6463 GCF_042721125.1 Streptomyces sp. NPDC058469 | reverse complement strand
CACCCCCCGAACACCCCCACCAACGCCCCATGCGACACCCACACACCCTTCGGCCGCCCCGTCGACCCCGACGTATAAATCACCGACGCCAACTGACCAGCCACAACAGCCACTTCAGGCGCACCCGCCGGAAGCTCCCGCAAAACCCCCTGCACAGCCGGGTCATCCAGCCACACCGCAGCCCCTACAGAACCCTCCAGCCCCAACTCCCCGGCCACATCCCGATGTCCCACCAGCACATCCGCCCCGCTGTCCGCGAGCATGAACTCCAGCCGCTCCATCGGATACTCCGGATCCAGCGACACGTACGCCGCCCCCGCGACCCACACCCCCACCACCGCAACCACCAGATCCACACCACGCCCCAGGCACAGCCCCACCACCGACTCCGCACCAACCCCCAACCCACGCAAGTGATGCGCCAACCGGTTCGCACGGGCCATCAACCCGCCGTACGTCAGCACCTCACCGTCCGACACGACAGCCACCGCATCCGGCGCCACAACCGCCCGCCCGGCAATCAGCTCATGCACCCCACCCACCCCAGGCAAGGCCAACTCCGCACCACACCCACCCCGCACCAACCCCTCAACCTCACCCACCGACACCACCGGCACATCGCCCACGCGCTGTCCCGCGTCGTCGGCGACGGCATCGAGTACGGCGGCCAGACTCCGGGCCAGCCGCTCCGCCGTCGCGGGGTCGAAGAGTGCGGTGCTGTACTCGATCTCGCCCGAGAGTGCGCCTTCGCCGGCGTCGCCGAACCTGAGCGTCAGGTCGAACAGGGTGCCCCGCGGTGCCGTGTCCGCGTCCTTGATCCGCACCTCGCCCCTCGCCCGGCCGTCGCCCTGTCCCAGCAGGCTCGTGCCGTCCCGCGGGTCCTCCATGGCGTAGTTGAAGAAGACCTGGAAGAGCGGTGTACGAGAGCGGTCCCGCTCGGTCACCAGCGCGTCCACCAACTGCTCGAACGGCACGTCCTGGTGGGCGTAGGCGTCCAGCGCGGTTTCCCGTACCCGGTCGAGGAGTTCACCGAAGGTCGGGTCCCCGGACAGATCGGTACGCATCACCAGGGTGTTGACGAAGAAGCCGATCAGGTCCTCGGTCTCGGCCCGGTTCCGGTTGGCCACCGGTGTGCCCACGACCACGTCGTCCGCTCCGCAATAGCGGCCGAGCACCACGTCGAAGGCGGCCAGCAGCGTCATGAACATCGTGGAACCGTGCTCGCGCGACAGCGCCCGCAGCGCTTCCGCGGTCTCCGCCGGGACGGTGAACCGGGTCGCCCCTCCCTCCGAGGAGCGCGTCTGCGGCCGGGGGCGACCGGTCGGCAGCTCAAGCACGGGAAGCGCGTCCAACTTGCCCTGCCAGTACTCAAGTTGGCTGTCCAGGGCTTCTCCGGCCAGCCACTCCCGCTGCCACACGGCGAAGTCCGCGTACTGCGCGGACAGTGGCGGCAGCGGATTGGGCCGACCGGCCCGGAACGCCTCGTACAGAGCGGCCAGTTCGCGCCGCAGGATCCTGCCCGACCACTCGTCGAAGACGACGTGATGCATCGCCAGCGCCAGGACGTGCTCGTCGGCGGCCAGCCGGACGAGCGCGGCCCGGATCAAGGGCCCGTTCGCCAGATCGAAGGGTGCTGTCATGTCCTGCGCGATCAGCCGTTCGGCCGCGCTCAGCGGCTCGGCGTCGCCGGACACGTCGACCACCGGCATCGGGATCCCCGACGGCGGGTCGATCACCTGATACGCCACTCCGTCGACACCGTCGGAGAGCCGGGTGCGCAGCACCTCGTGCCGCGCCACCAGCGCGTCCAGAGCCGTCCCGAGCGCCGCCACGTCAAGCACCCCGTCCAGACGGATGGGCAACGGCAGGTTGTACTCGGTCGAGCCAGGCTCCAAGTGGTCCAGGAACCAGAGCCGTTGCTGGGCGAACGACAGCGGCAGCACCTGGTCGCGATCGACAGCCCGTACAGGCGGTACGACCAGACCCCGCGCGGCGCCCTCCACCGCGTCGGCGAGGTCCCGCACGGTCGGATGGTCGAACATCGTCGCCACGGGTATGTCGGCCCCGAACACGTCCCGGATACGGGAGATCACCTGCGTGGCCAGCAGAGAATGTCCGCCGAGCTCGAAGAAGTTGTCGGTGACACCCACCCGGTCCACGCCCAGGAGCTGAGCCCACACCCCGGCAAGCAGTTCCTCGGTGGCTCCCGACGGCGCCGCAAACGCCCCCAACTCCAGGCGCACACCCTCTGGTTCGGGCAGCGCGGCCCGGTCCAGCTTCCCGTTCACGGTCAACGGCAACGACGCCAACTCCACAAACACCGACGGCACCATGAAGGCCGGCAGACGCTCACCCGCGAACTCCCGCAGCCCAGCAACCGACGGAACACCCACACTGTGATCAGCCGGAACCAGATACGCCACCAGCCGCCGGTCATCACCCTCGCCATACACCGTCACCACAGCGGAACGGACCATCGGATGCGCCGCCAGCACCGCCTCGACCTCACCGGGCTCGATCCGGAACCCACGCACCTTCACCTGGTCATCCGCCCGGCCGACGAAGTCCAACCGCCCATCCGCCAGCCACCGCACCCGGTCCCCGGAGCGGTACATGCGGGTGCCGTCCGCGGTGAACGGATCGGCCACAAACCGCTCCGCCGTCAACCCACCACGACCCCCATACCCCCGCGCCACCCCAACACCAGCAATGAACAACTCCCCCACCACACCCACCGGCACCGGGCTAAGACGTGCGTCCAGCACATACACCCGCGTATTCGCCAACGGCCCACCTATCGACGGCGCACCCACAGCCCCCTCATCCACCGGGCCGGCACACGCAATCACCGTGATCTCAGTCGGCCCATACCCGTTGAACATCCGCCGACCCGACGCCCACCGCTCCACCACCTGAGCGCCCACCCGCTCCGACCCCACAAACAGACTGCCCACCCCCGACAGCCCACCCGGATCCAACACCCCCAACAACGACGGCGACACACTCGCCGCCCCCACACCCTCAGCACCCACCAAAGCCATCAACGCACCCGGAGCAGCCCGCTCAGCACTGCCGGCCACCACCAACACCCCACCCGCAGCCAGCGTCACCACCACATCCAGGACAGCCGCATCAAAACTCAACGACGCAAACTGCAACACCCGCACACCCGGACCCACACCCAACGCCGACCGCAACACCAACGCCAGATTCACCACACCACCATGAGCAACCTGCACACCCTTCGGCCGCCCCGTCGAACCCGACGTATAAATCACATACGCCAACTGATCAGGAACCACCGACACCTCGGGTGCGACCGCCGGCAGACCCGCCAGCGCCTCAGCAACCGCCGGGTCATCCAGCAACACCACGTCGTCCACGACAGCGCCGAGCACCGCCGCATCCCGATGCCCGATCAGCACCTTCGCCCCACTGTCCGCGAGCATGAACTCCAGCCGTTCGACCGGGTATTCGGGATCCAGCGGCAGATACGCCGCTCCCGCCTGCCATGCACCCAGAACGGCCGTGATCATGTCGGCCCCGCGCGGGAGGCAGAGCCCCACCACTGACTCCGCACCCACTCCCCGACCCCGGAGGTAGTGCGCCAGCCGGTTCGCACGAGCCATCAACCCGCCGTACGTCAAAGACACTTCACCCGAGACCACCGCCACCGCATCCGGCATCGACAGCGCCCGCGCGGCGATCAGCTCATGCACTCCACCCACCTCGGGAAGAGACACCACAGCGCCCTGCCACTTCCCCACCAACTGATCGCGCTCAGCGGCGGTCAGCAGCGGAAGCGCGGCAACCGGCCCGTTCGCGTCCACGGCGAGGGCGTCCAGCAGTGAGACGAGGTGTCCCGCCATCCGCTCGATCGTGGAGGCATCGAACAGCGCGGTGCTGTACTGCAGCTCTCCCGCCAGTTCCTCGCCGCTGTCCCCCAGCCTGAGCGCGAGATCGAAACTGATCAGCATCGGGCCGTCCGGGGAGAGTCCGCCCGATCCACCCGACTCGTCAGCCGCGTTCTCCCAGACGAGATCGCCCGGCTGACCGCCTGCATCGCCCTCTGCTTCTGCCGTGTCGAAGTTGAAGAGGACTTGGAAAAGGGGACTGCGGGATCGGTCGCGTTCCACCACCAGGGCGTCGACGAGTTGCTCGAAGGGCACGTCCTGGTGGGCGTAGGCACCGAGCGCCATCTCCCGCACCCGGCCCAGCAGTTCGGCGAAGGACGGGTCACCGGACAGATCGGCCCGCATCACCAGGGTGTTGACGAAGAATCCGATCAGATCCTCGGTCTCGGCCCGGTTCCGGTTCGCCACCGGCGAGCCGACCACCACATCGTCCGTATCCGCATACCGGCCCAGCAGCACACTGAACGCCGCCAGCAGCGTCATCGACATCGTCGTCCCACTACGACGGGACAGCGCCCGCAAGGCTTCAGCGGTCGCGGCCGACACCCGCACCCCCACCACGCCGCCCTCGGTGGAACGCACCGCCGGACGCGCCCGGTCCGTCGGCAACTCCAGCACCGGAGCCGCCGCCAACACCCCCCGCCAGTACGACAGTTGCTCCTCCAGGACCTCACCGGTCAGCCACTGCCGCTGCCACACCGCGAAGTCCGCATACTGCACAGCAAGCGGCGCCAACGGATCCGGCCCGCCGTCGCGGAACGCCTCGTACAGCGCCGACAGTTCACGCCGCAGGATCCGCCCGGACCACTCGTCCGACACCACGTGATGCATCACCAACGCCAGCACATGCTCATCCGCCGACAGCCGGACCAACGTCGCCCGCACCAACGGACCCACCGACAGATCAAACGCCCGCCCCGCATCCACCGCCACCAACGCCCGCGCAGCCGCCCCCGGATCCACCGCGTCCGACACGTCCACGACCGGCAGCGGAACGGATACCGGCGCATCGATCACCTGATACGCCACACCCTCCGCACCCGCCACCAACCGCGTCCGCAACACCTCATGCCGCGCCACAACACCCGACAACGCCGCACCCAACGCAGACACATCCAAGTGCCCCCGCAGGCGCACGTGTGCCGGGGCGATGTATTCCGCGGAGCCGGGGTCGAACTGGTCGAGGAACCACAGGCGTTGCTGCGCGAACGACAGCGGCAGGTTCTGGCCTCGGTCGGCCGGCGTCACCGAAGGCGCGGTCTCCCAGGCGGACTCTTCAATGACAGATGCCAGCCCTCGTGCCGTCGGCTGGTCGAAGAGAGCCGAGAGCGGCACCTCGACGCCGAACACCTCACGGACCCGGGAGATGACCTGGGTGGCAAGCAGCGAATGCCCACCGAGTTCGAAGAAGTCGTCTGTCGCACCGACGCGGTCCAAGCCGAGCACCTCGGACAGAATCCCGGTCAGTAGTTCCTCGTTCTCGGTGGTCGGAGCAACGAATCCGTCCACTCCACTGCCCTGGACTCCTTGTGGTTCGGGGAGTGCGGCACGGTCGAGTTTCCCGTTCGCCGTCAACGGCAGTACAGCCAGCTCCACGAACACCGACGGCACCATGTACTCCGGCAACCGAGCCCCAACAAACCCCCGCAACTCACCCACCGCCGGAATACCGTCCCCGGCATCCTCCGGCACCACATACGCCACCAGCCGGCGCTCCACACCCTCACCCCGAGCCGACACCACCACCGACCGCACCAACGGATGCCCCGCCAGCACCGCCTCCACCTCACCCGGCTCAACACGGAAACCCCGCACCTTCACCTGAAGATCCACACGCCCCAAAAACTGCACCCTCCCATCCACCAACCACCGCACCCGGTCCCCCGACCGATACATACGACTGCCATCCGCAGCGAACGGATCCGCCACAAACCGCTCCGCCGTCAACCCACCCCGGCCCCGATAACCGCGCGCCACCTGCCCACCCGCAATGAACAACTCACCCGCCACCCCCACCGGCACCGGGCTAAGACGTGCATCCAGCACATACACCCGCGAACCCGCCAACGGCCGCCCCAGCGACACCACACCATCCCCACCCAACGGCCCCGCCAGCACACCCACCGTCGACTCCGTCGGCCCGTAATGGTTGACCACCACCCGGTCCCCCGCCGCCACCACCAACTCCCGCAACCACGACACCGACGCACCCTCACCACCCAGCACCACACCCCGCGCCGGCACCAAACCCCCCAGACCCCCACCGCCCCCCACCGCCAACGCCGCCAGATGCGACGGCACCACCTTCACAAAATCGATCCCCCACGCCCGCCAGTACGCCGCCACCGCCCGACCGTCCACCGCCGCATCCGCACCCACCACATGCAGCACACCACCCGACACCAGACACCCGAACACCACCGTGTTGCCCAGGTCCGTCACCACCGGCTGCAACAACCCGAACCGGCCCCCCACCCCCGACCAGCCCAACCGCTCCACCACACCCACCGTGTACTGCAACAACCCACCGTGCGTGACCTGCACACCCT
>NZ_JBHXME010000290.1:0-6527 GCF_042721125.1 Streptomyces sp. NPDC058469 | reverse complement strand
GCACCGGCACAGGCCCCAACACCTCAGCGTCAGACGGCAGTTCAACAGCAGCAAGAAACTCCGCGACAGCCCCCGCAACCCCGGCCACCGCAGCCATCCGAGACACCGGCGGAAACCCCAACTCCCCCCGCTCCGCAAGCTCCCGCACCGCATGCCCGACGGGGTCCCACCGCACCAACGCCTGCACGGGCCGCAAGGTAGGTTCGGCAACCACAACCACAGTCCCCCCAGCCCCCTGCGGCCGCACCAACGAACTCGCCGCGATCCACCGCCGCAACGCGTCCTCCCCGGCCCGCAGATCAGGCCGCCCGAGCATCGCCCACCCGTCCAGCAGGAGCGCCGCCGCATAACCGCCCTCGGCAACCGGCTCGGCCCCCGGCGTACTCACGACCAACGCGGGCGTCCCAGGCACCGTGTCGAGCACCTGCTCCCGCCCCGACGTCCGCACCGGCACCGCCGGAAACGCCCGCCCCAACTCCTCCGCCGTCCGCCGCGCCCCGACGATCTGGGCCCGCAACCGGAACCCCCCGCACTCGGGACAGTGCCAGGAGTTCTCCTCGACCCCGCACCACCCACAGCGCAGCACGCCCGCGTCCTGCCCCTCCAACGGCCCCGCACAGTGCCGACACCGCGCGGCGGCCCGGCACTGGGCACACGCCATCCGCGGCACATACCCCCGCCGAGGCACCTGCACCAGCACAGGCCCGTGCTTCAGCCCCTCCCGCACCGCCTGCCACGCCAACGTCGGCAACCGCGCGGCCCGAGCGGCCTCGTCCCGAGCCAGGTCCCCGTCTCCCACGGTCCGTACGAGCGGAGCGGCCACCCGCACCTGGTCCCGCGACGCGACCAACGGGCGAGCCCACCCGCTCTCCACGAGCTGCGCGGCCTCCACCGTGCAGCTCCAACTCCCCAGCAGGAAGCCGCACTTGTCCAGCGCGGCCCGCAACAACAGCACCTCCCGCGCATGCGGCTGCGGCGCGTGCTGCTCGCTGTGGCTGTCGTCCCCGTCGTCCCAGATCGCGACAAGCCCCAGATCCTGCACCGGCGCGAACATCGCGGCCCGCGTCCCGACGACCGCGCGCACGGACCCCCGCCGTACGGCCAGCCACTGCCGATACCGCTTCTCGGGCCCGGCATCGGCGGTGAGCAGCGCATGCCGCCCCTCCCCCAGCAGCGCGGTCAACGCGGCGTCGACCCGTCCGGCGGCCCGCCCGTCCGGTACGACGACGAGCGCCCCGCGCCCCGAGGCGAGCGTCGCGGTGACGGCCCGCGCGATCTCCTCGCTCCACTCGGGCCCCGGCAGCGCGTTCCACACAGCCCGTGGCGCACCCCCCGAGGCCAGCGCCTCCAGAAACCCGGCCCCCCGCTCATACCGCGCCCAGGACCCCGCCTCGGGCGCCTCAGGCGGCGGCAACGGCGCGGGCGACGCCTTCTGCTCGGCCCGCGCACTACGCGGCGGCACGGCCAGCTGCAGCACATCGGCAAGGCTCCCGGCATACCGATCGGCAACGGCCCGTGCCAGCCCCAGCAGTTCCGCACTCAGCACCGGCTCGGGCGACACAACCTGCGCCAGCGCGGCAAGCGGCCCGGAGTAATCGGACTCGGCCAGCCGCTCGACAAGAAACCCGTCGATCAGCCCCCCGCCCTCACGCCGCCCGTCCCGCACCCGATGCCGCCCGGCCCCGAACCGCACCCGCACCCGCACCCCGGGCTGCGCGTCGGCGTCGAGCTCCTCGGGCACCGCATAGTCGAAGTACCGATCAAGATGCAGCACCCCCTTGTCGACGAGCACCCGCGCGACCGGCAACTCCCCGGCCAACGCGGCCCCCCGCCACGTCCGCGGCTTCGCCTTCGGCCCCTTCGCCTGCCGCACACTCTCCCGAATCAGCGCAAGCTGCTCAGGCGGCGCACCCTCCGCCCCGCCGTCCCGTTCCCCGTCCGCGCTGCTCACCCTTGCATTCTTACCAAACCCGACTGACAACGACCGCTGCCCGCCGCACGTACGTGATCTTCTAGGCCTCGCCGAGGACCCGAACGATGAGCTCTTCCGCGAAGGCCATGTCCTCGTCCGGGTCACCGCCCCGGAACCGTCCCCCGGCCTCCGAGGCGGCGAACCCGAGCATGAACGTGGGCAGCAGCCGCTCGGCCCGCGGATCCGCTCCTCCTGAAGACCGGCGGCGCGCAGGGCGCCGTAGACCGCGTCGCGAGGGCCGACGGCCTCCGGTGTGAGCGCCGGCCGTTGGAAGAGCAGCAGGAACAGGTCGGGGTGGCGGCGGGCCGTGGCCCGCATGCTGTGGGACCCAACAGGCCGTACTGTTCCTCTTCGCGACCGCGACCTTCGGCTTCCCCCTCCCCGCCGGCACCTGGCGCCTACCCCTGATGGCCCTTCTCTGGGCCGCCTGCGTCACCGCCTGCGGCCTGGCACTCGGCGTCCACGCCCGCACCCAGGGCCAGTTGGCCGGCGCCTCCGACATCGGCGCCCTCACGATCACCTGCCTCAGCGGCTGCCTGGTCCCCCTCACCGTCCTCCCCCCTGGGTCTCCACGGTGGCCCCCGCGACACCGGGCTACTGGGCCCTGCACGGCTTCCAGGCATCCGTCACCGGCGACACCCAGGCCTACGCACACTCAACGGCGGTCATCGCAGCCATCACAACAGCGGCGCTCCTTGTGTCGGCCCGCCACATCCGCCGCTGATCCCGGCGTGAAACACCGAAGCCCGGCTCCCCCAAAGGGAAACCGGGCCTCGCAGAGCCTGACGTCGGCGCGGAACCTACAGTCCCGCGGCCTTGCGCAGCGCGTCCACGCGGTCGGTGCGCTCCCACGTGAAGTCGGGGATCTCACGGCCGAAGTGGCCGTACGCGGCGGTCTGGGCGTAGATCGGACGCAGCAGGTCCAGGTCGCGGATGATGGCGGCCGGACGCAGGTCGAAGACCTCGTCGATCGCCTTCTCGATCCGCTCCGTGTCGACCTTCTCGGTGCCGAACGTCTCGACGAACAGGCCCACCGGCTCGGCCTTGCCGATCGCGTACGCGACCTGTACCTCGCAGCGCGAGGCGAGGCCCGCGGCGACGACGTTCTTGGCGACCCAGCGCATCGCGTACGCCGCCGAACGGTCCACCTTGGACGGGTCCTTGCCCGAGAACGCGCCACCACCGTGACGGGCCATGCCGCCGTACGTGTCGATGATGATCTTGCGGCCGGTCAGACCCGCGTCACCCATCGGGCCGCCGATCTCGAAGCGGCCGGTCGGGTTCACGAGGAGGCGGTAGCCGTCGGTGTCGAGCTTGATGCCCTCTTCCACGAGCAGCTTCAGCTCGGCCTCGACCACGAACTCGCGGATGTCGGGGGCCAGCAGCGACTCCAGGTCGATGTCGCTCGCGTGCTGCGAGGAGACGACCACGGTGTCGAGGCGGACGGCCTTGTCGCCGTCGTACTCGATGGTGACCTGGGTCTTGCCGTCGGGGCGCAGGTAGGGGATGGTCCCGTTCTTGCGGACCTCCGAGAGGCGCTTCGACAGGCGGTGGGCCAGGAAGATCGGCAGCGGCATCAGCGTCGGCGTCTCGTCCGTCGCGTAGCCGAACATCAGGCCCTGGTCGCCCGCGCCCTGCCGGTCCAGCTCGTCCTCGTCGCCCTCGACACGGTTCTCGTACGCCGTGTCGACACCCTGCGCGATGTCCGGGGACTGCGCGCCGATGGACACCGAGACGCCGCAGGAGGCGCCGTCGAAGCCCTTCTTGGAGGAGTCGTAGCCGATCTCCAGGATCTTGTCGCGGACGAGCTGCGCGATGGGCGCGTAGGTCTTGGTGGTGACCTCGCCGGCCACGTGCACCAGGCCGGTCGTGATCAGCGTCTCGACGGCGACCCGGGAATTCGGGTCCTCCCGCAGAAGCGCGTCGAGAATGGTGTCGCTGATCTGGTCAGCGATCTTGTCGGGGTGACCTTCGGTCACGGACTCCGAGGTGAAAAGACGACGGGACACAACGCTCCCTGAGGTTGCAGCGGCTGCTGGCTGATCATTGGCGGACGGGACGGGAGCTGCGCCCGACGTCGTCCGAGAACAGTTTATCGGTCGCGGTCGGCAGACGGTCCCCCTGTCTCGCCTCTCGGGAAACGCTGTGACCTGCGGCGCGCGCATTTTGCCGAATGCCGAGTGCCGTTGGCCAGAGCCGCCACGCACGAATGTCAGGTTTCGGCGAACTGACAGATGGCTGACAGATGGCTGAAACAATTCAGGCGAGACGGTGTATCACCAGGTCCCACACCGTCTCGGCCAGGGCTTCCTTCGGGCCGTACGGTACGGCGGTCTCGCTGCCGTCGGCACCCAGCACGACCGCCTCGTTCTCCTCGGAACCGAACGTCTTGCGCTCCCCCACCTCGTTCACCACCAGCAGATCGCACCCCTTGCGTGCCAGTTTGGTACGGCCGTTGGCGAGGACGTCGTCCGTCTCGGCGGCGAACCCGACGACCACCTGACCGGGGCGGGCCCGGTCGGCGGAGATCTCCGCGAGGATGTCCGGATTCCGCACCAGGACGATGGGGTCGGGGTCCTTGTCGTCCTTCTTCTTGATCTTCCCGGACGCGTACTCGGCCGGGCGGAAGTCCGCGACCGCCGCCGCCATGACGACCGCGTCCGCGTCCGCGGCGGCCTTCAGCACCGCCTCCCGAAGCTGTACGGCGGTCCCGACCGGGACGACGTCCACGCCCGCCGGGTCCGGCAGTCCCGTGTTCGCCGCGATCAGCGTGACCCGGGCTCCGCGGGCCGCCGCGGTGCGGGCGAGGGCGTAACCCTGCTTGCCGGAGGAGCGGTTGCCGAGGAAGCGGACCGGGTCGAGGGGCTCGCGGGTGCCGCCGGCGCTGACGACGACGTGCCGGCCCTTGAGGTCGGGCTCGGTGACGCCCCGGGCGAGCACCCGGCGGCAGACCTCGAAGATCTCGGTGGGGTCGGGCAGCCGGCCCTTGCCGGTGTCGACGCCGGTCAGCCGACCGACGGCGGGCTCGATCACGACGGCCCCTCGGCGGCGCAGTGTCGCCACGTTCTCCTGGGTCGCGGGGTGCTCCCACATCTCCGTGTGCATGGCGGGCGCGAAGACGACCGGACAGCGGGCGGTGAGAAGGGTGTTGGTGAGGAGGTCGTCGGCCAGGCCGTGGGCCGCCTTCGCGAGCATGTCCGTCGTCGCCGGTGCCACGATCACCAGGTCGGCGCTCTGGCCGATGCGCACGTGCGGGACCTCGTGGACGTCGTCCCACACCTCGGTCGAGACGGGGTGCCCGGAGAGCGCGGACCAGGTGGCCGCGCCAACGAAGTGCAGGGCGGACGCGGTGGGGACGACGCGGACGTCGTGGCCCGACTCCGTCAGTCTCCGCAGCAGCTCACAGGCCTTGTACGCGGCGATGCCACCGCTGACCCCCAGAACGACCTTGGGCTTGTCCACCGTCTCTCCCCGAGTTCGGAAACGTGCGTGCGGCTCGTGCGACCCGTACGACTCCATGACACACCACAGGCCCGGCAGTCGCTGCCGGGCCTGTGGATAAAGCTGCTGCGATCTACAGATACGACTATCTGCTCACGTATCTGTTCACGCCATGTTGCGCCTCAGGTCGCGGGGCCCTCGACGGCCTCGGACGTCAGCAGACCCGCGTTGATCTCGCGCAGGGCGATGGAGAGCGGCTTCTCGTGGACGTGCGTGTCGACGAGCGGACCGACGTACTCGAGGAGGCCCTCGCCGAGCTGCGAGTAGTACGCGTTGATCTGACGGGCACGCTTGGCGGCGTAGATCACGAGGCTGTACTTCGAGTCTGTGGCCTCGAGGAGCTCGTCGATCGGAGGGTTGATGATGCCCTCGGGAGCGGTGATGGAAGAGGACACGCTCTGCCTTCCGAAAGATGGGATGAGATCGGAAAAACGATCACACAACTTCCATCAAGGCTAGCAGCTCGCGCGCTACGTCCTCGACGGAGGTGTTGACCAGGGTCGCGTCGAACTCGGGCTCCGCCGCCAGCTCGATCTTGGCCGCCTCCAGGCGGCGCTCGATCACCTCGGGCGGCTCGGTGCCCCGTCCGGTGAGCCTGCGCACCAGCTCGTCCCAGGAGGGAGGAGCCAGGAACACCGAGTGGGCCTCGGACATGGACTCGCGAACCTGCCGGGCACCCTGGAGGTCGATCTCCAGCAGCACCGGCACGCCGGACTCCAGATGCTCGAGCACAGCGGTACGCGGCGTGCCGTAGCGGTTGCCGGCGAATTCGGCCCACTCCAGCAGCTCGCCGTTGGCGATCAGCTTGTCCATCTCCTCGTCGGAGACGAAGAAGTAGTGGACGCCGTGCTTCTCGCCGGGGCGGGGCCTTCGGGTCGTCGCCGACACCGAGAGCCACACCTCGGGGTGTTCCTTGCGCATATGGGCGACGACCGTGCTCTTGCCGACCCCAGAGGGGCCGGAGAGCACGGTCAGCCGATGCCCTGCTCCTGGAGGAAGCCCGCGAACTTCTTGGCCGCGTCCGCCGCCGGGTCCGTCACCCGCAGCACCGGGC
>NZ_JBHXME010000289.1:0-6576 GCF_042721125.1 Streptomyces sp. NPDC058469 | reverse complement strand
CCTCCACAACGGAGTTGTACGCCGCGACCTGCGCCCGCCGAGCTGTCCGCTCCACCGGCCGCAACGCCTCCGCCCGCGCCCCCATCTCGGACGCGCTCACCGCACCCCCGGGCCCGTTCTCGTACGCCACGGAAACCAGCAGCCCGACCCGCTGCGCAAGCTCCAGCACCCGCACCGCCCGCGGCGGATACCCCGGCGCCAGCACCTCCCGCCCCCGCTCCGCCCGCGCGCGATACGCGTCGACCGCCGCCTCGGCCACCGGCCCCGACCCGGCCACGTCCAGCCGCGACAACACCGCCGTCGCATCCCGCAGCGCCTCCGCCAGCTCCCGCTCGGCCTCCCCGAGCGAGGGCACATCGGCGGGCGGCGCCTCCCGCACCGGCAGGCAGTGCCACACGACCTCGACATGGAGGTCGCCGGCGGGACCGGCCTCGTACACCTCGGGAACGAGGCCGAGCGCGACGCCGTAGCAGATCACCGCCTCCTCGGCCTCCAGGGCCCGGGCGTTGAAGTCGGGCGGGCCGCTCAGCCCCAGCGGGTGTCCCGAGGTGGGCAGGGCCACCCGCAGTCCGGTCGCCCCGAGGGCGCGCAGCCGTCCCAGTGCGAGTGTGAGTCCGACGGGTGCCGACTCGCCCGGCAGCCCCTCCACCCGGTGCACGGCGTCCTCGCCCACGATGGCGAGCACGGCGTCGTCGGGTGAGACAAGCCCGGCCAACAGGGCATTTCCCCAGGCGGCGAGGCGTCCTGAACGTGGTTCCGAAAGCATGCCCTCCACCCTAAGGACAGGACCGATGGAATGGACCGCCCGGCCGGTGGCGTAGATTTCTTCGAGGGCTGCGCCTACCGGCGCACGCGACAGCCGAGACAGGCCGACGATGCAATGGGAGACAGCGCGCTCATGAGCGATGTTCTGGAGCTGGAGGACGTAACCGTGGTCCGGGAGGGCCGGGCTCTGGTGGATCAGGTCTCCTGGTCGGTCAAGGAGGGCGAGCGCTGGGTCATCCTCGGCCCGAACGGCGCCGGCAAGACCACGCTCCTGAACGTCGCGTCCAGCTACCTGTTCCCCAGCAGCGGCACCGCCACCATCCTCGGCGAGACCCTCGGCAAGGTCGACGTCTTCGAACTGCGTCCCCGCATCGGCGTGGCCGGCATCGCCATGGCCGAGAAGCTCCCCAAGCGCCAGACCGTCCTGCAGACCGTGCTGACCGCCGCCTACGGCATGACCGCCGGGTGGAACGAGGACTACGAGGACATCGACGAGCAGCGCGCCCGCGCCTTCCTCGACCGCCTCGGCATGAGCGACTACCTGGACCGCAAGTTCGGCACCCTGTCCGAGGGCGAGCGCAAGCGCACCCTCATCGCCCGCGCCCTGATGACCGACCCCGAGCTCCTCCTCCTCGACGAGCCCGCCGCCGGCCTCGACCTCGGCGGCCGCGAGGACCTCGTACGCCGCCTCGGCCGCCTCGCCCGCGACCCGATCGCCCCCTCCATGATCATGGTCACGCACCACGTCGAGGAGATCGCCCCCGGCTTCACCCACGTCCTGATGATCCGTCAGGGCAAGGTCCTCGCCGCGGGCCCGCTGGAGCTCGAACTCACCGCCCGCAACCTGTCGTTGTGCTTCGGCCTCCCGCTCATCGTGGAGCAGATCGGCGACCGCTGGACCGCGCACGGTCTCCCCATGGCCTGAACTGCCTTGTAAGAAGCGGGTGTAGGGACATGTGCGCCCTGTCCGTGACGGGACCCGCAGCCCTACCATTGACCATGTGAACGACATCGGCGCATGGGTGTGGTGGCTCGTCGGCGCGGTAGCACTCGGGATTCCCCTCGTGGTGACCGCGATGCCGGAGTTCGGCATGTTCGCCGCGGGCGCCGTCGCCGCCGCGGCGACCGCCGGGATCGGCGGGGACCTCGTCGTCCAGGTCCTCGTCTTCGTCTTCGTCTCGGTCGCCCTCATCGCGGTCGTACGACCCATCGCGACCCGGCACCGTTCGACGCTGCCCCAACTCGCCACGGGCATCGATGCCTTGAAGGGCAAACAGGCCGTCGTCCTGGAGCGCGTCGACGGCTCCGGCGGCGGCCGGATCAAGCTGGCCGGAGAGATCTGGTCGGCACGCTCACTCGACGCCGACCGTGCCTACGAACCGGGCCAGGAGGTGGACGTCGTGGAGATCGAGGGGGCCACCGCGATCGTCATCTGACCTCGCAGGACTCAGCCGATGACCTCGCAGGACTCAACTGAACAGAACAGCACACGAGTTGCGCGGCGGTCTGACAGACTCGACCAGCAAGATCTTCAACAACCATAAGATCTTCCGAAAGCGCCGAGGCGGAGAAGGGTACGGGGAGCACGATGGAACCGGTCATCATCGTCTTGATCATCCTGGTGGTGTTGGTCTTCATCGCTTTGATCAAGACGATCCAGGTCATCCCGCAGGCAAGTGCCGCGATTGTGGAGCGCTTTGGCCGCTACACACGGACACTGAACGCGGGACTCAATATCGTCGTCCCGTTCATCGACACCATCCGCAACCGCATCGACCTGCGCGAACAGGTCGTACCGTTCCCGCCGCAGCCGGTGATCACCCAGGACAACCTGGTCGTCAACATCGACACGGTCATCTACTACCAGGTGACGGACGCGCGGGCCGCGACCTACGAAGTGGCCAGCTACATCCAGGCGATCGAGCAGCTCACGGTCACCACGCTCCGCAACATCATCGGCGGCATGGACCTGGAGCGCACCCTGACCTCCCGCGAGGAGATCAACGCGGCGCTGCGCGGCGTCCTCGACGAGGCCACCGGCAAGTGGGGCATCCGCGTCAACCGCGTCGAACTCAAGGCGATCGAACCGCCCACCTCCATCCAGGACTCGATGGAGAAGCAGATGCGCGCCGACCGCGACAAGCGCGCCGCGATCCTCACCGCGGAGGGCACGCGCCAGGCCGCCATCCTCACCGCCGAGGGCGAGAAGCAGTCCCAGATCCTGCGCGCCGAAGGCGAGGCCAAGGCAGCTGCCCTGCGCGCCGAGGGTGAGGCCCAGGCCGTCCGTACGGTCTTCGAGGCGATCCACGCGGGCGACGCCGACCAGAAGCTCCTGAGCTACCAGTACCTCCAGATGCTCCCCAAGATCGCCGAAGGCGACGCCAACAAGCTCTGGATCGTCCCCAGCGAGATCGGCGACGCCCTCAAGGGCCTCTCCGGCGCCATGGGCAACATGGGCCCGTTCGGCGGCGGTTCGGGCAACGACGGAGGCAACTCCGGCAACTCGGGCGGCAATTCGGAACGCCAACGCCGAGAGAAGCCGTCCATCGACTGACAACTCCGCGCTACGACAATGGGGCCCACCTCCCGCAGGAGGTGGGCCCCAATTCTGTTCACACGCCCTACGCGGCCGGCTGGACCAGCCACTCCGGCAGCGCGTCGAAGTCCTCAGTACCCAGCGCCAACAGCATCGCGTCCGCCGGCGTCGGCTCGAACGGCTGCCGCAGCAACGGCATACCCGCCTGCTCCGGAGTCCGCGCCGCCTTGCGGTGGTTGTCCTCCGCGCACGACGCCACCGTGTTCAGCCAGGAGTCCTGACCGCCCTGCGCCCTCGGCACCACGTGGTCGACCGTCGTCGCCCGCCTGCCGCAGTACGCGCACCGGTGCCGGTCCCGGACCAGCACACCGCGCCTCGACCACGGGGCTTGTCTTCGGAACGGCACCCTCACATACCTGCACAACCGGATCACCCGGGGGGCCGGTATATCAACCGCGGCTCCACGCATACGCAGTTCGGGGTGGGCCTGCTCGACGACAGCCTTGTCCTGGAGCACCAGCACGATGGCTCGATTCAACGTCACCGTCGACAGTGGCTCAAAGCTCGCGTTCAGCACCAGCGTGTCTCGCATCCAGCCCACCTCCCATGCGCAACCGGCCCACCGCACGGCGGGCTTGGATCAACTCTGGCCGGGCACGCCGAGATGGACAACGCAATAAAAAATGCCCGCCTCTGATCAATTCCAAGACCAGAGGCGGGCAAACGTTCCATGAACGTCAGTCTTCGGCGGGCACCTCGTACTCACCGATCAGCTGGGCACGCGCCAGCGTGTGGAACCGCAGGTTGAAACCGACGACCGCCGGAGAAACCTCCGAGTCCGGACCGAGCTTCTCCGCGTCCACGGCGTACACCGTGAACACATAACGGTGCGACCCGTCCCCGGGCGGCGGCGCGGCCCCGCCGAAGTCCTTCGACCCGTAGTCGTTCCGCACCTGTACGGCGCCCTCCGGCAGCCCCTCGAACTTGCCGCTGCCCGCACCCGTCGGCAGCTCGGTCACCGAGGCCGGGATGTCGAACACCGACCAGTGCCAGAACCCGCTGCCCGTGGGGGCGTCCGGGTCGTAGCAGGTCACGGCGAAACTCTTGGTCTCGGGCGGGAAGCCCTCCCACCGCAGCTGCGGCGAGGTGTTGCCGGCCGCGTAGACCTGAGCCTCCTTGAGCGTGGCCCCCGGCTCGACGTCCTCACTCGTCACCGTGAACGACGGCACGGGCGGGTGGAAGTCATGGGGGAGCGGCCGCCGCTTGAGCTCGGTCACCTCGGTACCTCCTGATCGGTTTCTTCAGTGGATACCGAGCCTAGAACCAGTTGCGCTTGCTGCCGACCTCGGACAGCCACTGGTTGAGGTACGCAGCCCAGTCCGTCCCGTGGAAGTCGTGCAGACCCACCTGGAAGGACCGGAAGGTGTCACTGCCCTCACTGAACAGGCCCGGCTTCTTGTCCATCTCCAGGATGACGTCCATCGCGTTCGCATCGGCCACGAAGCTCAACTCGACCTGGTTCAGCCCGCGGTACTGCGACGGCGGGTGGAACTCGATCTCCTGGTAGAACGGCAGCTTCTGCCGCGTCCCCCGGATGTGACCCCGCTCCATGTCCGCGTTCTTGAACCGGAAGCCCAGCCGGATGAAGGCGTCCAGGATCGCCTTCTGCGCCGGCAGCGGGTGCACGCTGACCGCGTCGAGGTCGCTGGAGTCCACGGCACGCGCGATCGCCAGCTCCGTGCTCACCCCGATGTGCATCCCGCGCAGCGGCTGACCGTCGATCGTCGTGATCGGCGTCTCCCAGGGGATCTCAAGCCCGAACGGCACCGCGTGCACGGCACCCGCCTGCAGTTCGAAGGCGTCGCCCAGCCGCACCTTCGTGAACTCGATGTCCTGCTTGTACTCCTGGTCGCCGCTCTCGATCTCGACCTTGGCCTGCAGTCCGACCGAGAGCCCTTGGATCTCCTGGTTGACGGACCCGCCCTGGATCCGCACCTCGCCCTGGACGACACCACCCGGAACGACGTTGACCTCGGTCAGCACCGTCTCCACCGAAGCCCCGCCGGCCCCCAGGCTCGCGAGCAGCTTCTTGAACGCCATGACTCTCCCTTTAGGTATGGACCCTTGATCCCTACAAACGCGATCCGACCGCGCCCGGTTCCGCGCCACACCCTGGCAAGCGGACGGAACCTTGACCACCCCTTGGCACAAGCGCGCCTGGACTACGCTCGGACGCCATGATCGCGCTCCCGGACCGTATGCCACTCCCCAGAGAGTTCTTCGACCGCCCTGTACTGGAGGTCGCCCCTGACCTCCTCGGCCGCATCCTCGTCCGCACGACCCCCGACGGCCCGATCGTCCTGCGCATCACAGAGGTCGAGGCCTACGACGGCGGCAACGACCCCGCCTCGCACGCATATAGAGGTCCGACGGCCCGCAACGGCGTGATGTTCGGTCCGCCCGGGTACGTGTACGTCTACTTCACCTACGGCATGTGGCACTGCATGAACCTGGTGTGCGGCCCCGAGGGCACGTCGAGGGCGGTGCTGCTCCGCGCCGGCGAGATCATCGAGGGCGCCGAGCTGGCCCGCAAACGTCGACTCTCGGCCCGAAATGACAAAGAACTGGCCAAAGGCCCCGCACGCCTGGCCACCGCCCTGGACGTCGACCGCTCCCTGGACGGCACGGACGCGTGCACCCCGGGCGAGACACCCCTGAGAATGCTGGCCGGTACACCCGTGCCCTCCCATCAGGTAAGCAGCGGGCCCCGCACCGGTGTGTCCGGCGAGGGCGCGGTCCACCCCTGGCGGTTCTGGATCACCAACGACCCTACGGTGAGCCCTTATCGGGCCCATACGCCGAGGCGTCGCCCAAGTTGACGCGTCTTGGCAGGGTGCGTAATGTAGCCCGAGCCGCTTGACCCGGGTACGGCAATCGCCAGCAGCCGGAAGCGGCCAACCCACTACCAACGACTCTCCCTCGCTGAGGGCGCATTCGGCGTGCCTGCATGCCTGAATTCGAACTCGCGGAACTCGATTATGAGTTGCCGAGGGGATCGGCTAACGTAGTGAATGTCGAAAGGCCGACAGGCGAAAGTCCAAAGCCCTTGACAATCCCCTCCGACAGGGAATCGGGCCCGGAAACGGTCTGATAGAGTCGGAAACGCAAGACCGAAGGGAAAAGCCCGGAGGAAAGCCCGAGAGGGTGAGTACAAAGGAAGCGTCCGTTCCTTGAGAACTCAACAGCGTGCCAAAAATCAACGCCAGATATGTTGA
>NZ_JBHXME010000288.1:0-6677 GCF_042721125.1 Streptomyces sp. NPDC058469 | reverse complement strand
TCCGTGCAGGAAGGGCACCCCGTCGTCGTGTGACCGCCTAGTTGCCGGCGTCTTCGCTGTCGATGCCCAGGCCGGGCAGCAGGCCCGGGAGCAGCGGTGGCAGCGTGACGTCCGGTTCCGTGATCGAGGGCTTGCTCGCGGACGGCGACTCCGTGCCGGAGGACTTCGGGGGGTCCAGCAGGCCGCCCGTGTTGCCGCCGAGGAGGCCGTCGCCGGTGCTGGCGGACTCGCTGGGGGTGCTGGAGTGGCCGGTCTCCGCGGAGCCGTCGGTCGTGCCCGGTGTCGTCGAGCGGTGGGTGCCGGTGGAGCCGCCCGTGGACGACGTACCGGGAGCGCGGTGTCTACCGGTGCCGGGGGTCGTGGCCGGGGGCTGGGGGAGCAGCGACTGGAGCGGGGCGACCTCATCGTCTATGGCGTCGAAGACCGAGGAGACCTGGTCGCTGACGTCGCCGAGCTGGACGGGGAGGCGGTCGCGCAGGGCGCCCCATGCCTCGCGGTGCGAGCGGGAGAACGCGGAGAGGGCCTGGATGGGGCCCAGCGAGTTCGGGTCCTGCTCGTACGCCTCGTGCAGCAGGCGGTGGCCCTCGGACGCGTCGTGCGTCATCCCGGACAGCGTGCGGCGGATCTCGCCGAGCTGCTCGTGGTCGAGGTGGCCGCCGCGGTCCCGCTCGATCAGCCGGCGTGCCTCACCCAGGCGGTTGGACGCCTGGTCGAGGAAGGCCACACCGCGCTGGTCGTCGCCGTCGGACAGGTAGTTGAGCTTGAAGTCCTCGATGCCGCGCTTCAGGCCGTAGAGCGAGTCACCGGGCAGGGCGCCCGAGCTCGCCGCGGCCACTCCGCCGAAGGCCCCGGCGGCCACCCCGACGCTCAGTCCGCCGGCCGCGAGGCCCTTGGTGAGTCGGGTGCGCGGTCGCAGCCTGCCCAGACCGGTGGCCCGGTGCGCACCCCGGGACCGGTGGGAACGCTGCTCCGGTACCGAGGTTTCGGGTGCCTCGCCCCCTTGCAGCATGGCCTCGAACGCGGCGACCAGCTGAGCCCGCTGGACCACCTTGACCTCGGGGTCCAGCACGGGTTTGGGCAGCTCGCCGAGACCGGTGGCGAAGACCAGCATGCGGCCCTGCTCGGTCTGTTCCGCAGCAGCCGAGGTGGCCGGAGCCGGTCCTTCGGACTGCTCGGCCGCCGTACCCCGGTCGGACTGCTCCTCATCCAGGGCCTGGGCGAAGGCGTTCGCCCGCCGGTGCGCCGATACGTTCGCGATCACTGGCGGCACCTCCTCTCGCGTCATGACGGTCGACTCCCCAGGGGGTCCTGAGGGTTGCACAGCCTGACCGCATCCACACGATCGAGTGATCGGAGAGGGTCAGGGTGTGACCACAGGGAGCCTGTATCCCGCACAACGAGTGGCGCGGCACTTGGGTTACGGACGACGGATGATCCGACCGCGAACTCAACGGACTTTCACTGAGCGCGAGTTGGGCGTTACCGAGCGTATGCCGTCAGCGGGCGTCGTCCGGGAGGTGCCGGGCGAGAGTGCGCACGGCCCGGTACTGGAGGGTCTTGATCGCACCCTCGTTCTTGCCCATCACCCGGGCGGTCTCCGCGACCGAGAGACCCTGGAGGAAGCGGAGCGTGACGCACTCCTGCTGCTGCGGGTTGAGCCGTCGTACGGCGTCGAGGAGGGCGGCGTTCGACAGGGACTCCAGGACGGAGTCCTCGGGGGAGCGCTCGACCTCGTTGGCGTCGAGCATCTCGCCGGTGGTCACTTCCAGCCGGAAGCGGCTGGACTTGAAGTGGTCGGCGACCAGGTTGCGGGCGATCGTCACGAGCCAGGCGCCGAAATCCCGACCCTGATAGGTGAACGTGCCGATGCGGCGCAGGGCGCGCAGAAAGGTCTCGCTGGTGAGGTCCTCGGCGGTGGCTTTGCCTCCCACTCGGTAGTAGATGTACCGGTACACAGTGTCGCTGTACTGGTCGTAGAGGCGGCCGAAGGCGTCGGCTTCGCCGGCCTGGGCACGCTCCACGAGGTCCATCATCCGGCCGCTGTCGCTGTCAGCGGCCGGACGGCGTGCGGTGGCGGCGCCGGCCGAGCGCCCTCGTCTGCCCACCGCGGCGCCACCGTCGGCCAGTGCATAGCACGGACCGACGGGTGCGGTGGTGGCGAAGGCGGCGGGGACGGCGTACGCGGTGGGGACGAAGCCGCGCAACAGGTCTTGGACCGTTGCGCGCAGCGTAGCCAGGCCCGAGGCGTCAACCCCGACGTGTGGGTACACGGGACTCCCAGAGGCAGAGCTTCCATCACGTGCAGTACCGGAACATTCACCCGTCGTAGCGACGGAGGGGTACCGGATTGCGTCTGAGGAGAATAACGCTTCGTGCAGGCGCTGCTACACCCAGTTGCTCAAATCATCGATTACGTCGCTTCCGTAACCGATTGACGCCCGATCAAGTACCGCAGAGTGACCGGTTGTTGATCAGAACGGTCCGAATTCAGTCACGGACCAGGGCGTGTTGTGGCCGTGTGCAGCCAACGTGACTGGACAGGGGGTTACGCGGGTACGAATCGTGGATTGGCTGTGTTTACCGCGTCACCGGCGTCGGCGGTGCAAAGCGATCGCCGCGGCCGTGCCGCCGGCCACCGCGCCCACGCCGGCCGCCGCCGGGATGCCGACCTTGGCCGCCTTGCGGGCCGTGCGGTAGTCGCGCAGCCGCCAGTCCAGCTCGCGCGCGTGCTTGCGCAGCTTGGAGTCCGGGTTGATGGCGTAGGGGTGCCCGACCAGCGAGAGCATCGGGATGTCGTTGTGCGAGTCGCTGTACGCGGCGCAGCGCGAGAGGTCCAGGCCCTCCGCCGCCGCCAGCGCCCTTACCGCCTCCGCCTTCGCGGGGCCGTGCAGCGGTTCGCCGACCAGCTTGCCGGTGTAGACGCCGTCGACCGACTCGGCGACCGTGCCGAGGGCGCCGGTGAGGCCGAGGCGGCGGGCGATCACCGTGGCGATCTCCACCGGGGCGGCGGTGACGAGCCACACCTTCTGGCCCGCGGCGAGGTGTGCCTCGGCGAGGGCGCGGGTGCCGGGCCAGATGCGCTCGGCCATGTACTCGTCGTAGATCTCCTCGCCGATCGACTGGAGTTCGGCGACGCGGTGGCCCTTGACGATGGACAGCGCGGAGTCGCGCGCCTCCTGCATGTGCTCGGGGTCCTCGGAGCCGGCGAGCCTGAACCAGGCCTGCTGCCAGGCGAACTTGAGGAGGTCGCGGGTCTCGAAGAACTTCCGCTTGTGCAGGCCCCGGCCGAAGTGGAAGATCGACGCGCCCTGCATGACGGTGTTGTCGAGGTCGAAGAACGCGGCCGCTCTGTCGTCGCCGAGGACCGGGAACTCCGGTTCCTCCGCTGCTTTTTCCCGCGCGAGGGCGTCCTGTATGTCCTGCGCGTCCTGCGACGACTTGCGCGCTGCCTCCGCAGAGGCCTCGCCTGCCAACACGCTCCGCGCCGTGGCGGAACGCCTACGGGGAGTGAGCCATCCGAGAGCGGCCATGTCGTGAGCATAGCCAGTCTGTTCGGTGGTTCCGGAGCCGAGAGGTTCGGAGGCTGTGAACTCTCCGCGACCGGGCCGTTAAAGAAGCGCGCCGGTGGCGCGAGAATGGTGTGCATGAGTCATCTGGTCACCCTCATCCGCAAGCCCGGCTGTCACCTGTGCGAGGACGCGCAGCTCGTCGTCGAGAAGGTCTGCGCCGACCTCGGGGTCCCCTGGGAGGAGAAGGACATCACCCAGGACCAGCGACTGCACGACGAGTACTGGGAGCAGATTCCGGTCGTCCTCGTGGATGGGAAACAGCACACGTTCTGGCGGGTGGACGAGGGCCGGCTGCGCCGGGAACTGACCAAGTAGTTCAACGCGCACCCGAACGTCGCTTAGGATCGACGGCGGTTTGGTCTCGGGGGCGGGAATTACGAGGAGTGTGGCGGTTTTGCCCCCTGGAATACGCCTGGGACGCGGGTGCGTGACCCCGGTCACGTTGGCCGGGCAAATCGGACACCATCTTTGTGCACGCGTTCACAAAGACATAGCCTGCTTTCGACGGGGCGGTCTGGGTACGTGTGACCGCCCACAGCCCCGCTCTACCCGCAGGAGCACCGTGGCAACTGGCCGAACTCACCGACCGGCGAGCCGTAGCCGAGGGATTCCCGAGGCCACCGTCGCCCGTCTCCCGCTGTACCTTCGCGCGCTGACCGGACTCTCGGAGCGCTCGGTGCCCACGGTCTCCTCCGAGGAGCTCGCGGCCGCCGCCGGGGTCAACTCCGCGAAGCTGCGCAAGGACTTCTCGTACCTCGGCTCCTACGGCACCCGCGGTGTGGGCTACGACGTCGAGTATCTCGTCTACCAGATCTCCCGCGAGCTGGGCCTCACCCAGGACTGGCCGGTCGTGATCGTCGGTATCGGAAACCTCGGCGCCGCGCTCGCCAACTACGGCGGGTTCGCCTCCCGCGGCTTCCGGGTCGCCGCCCTCATCGACGCCGACCCGGCGATGGCCGGCAAGCCCGTCGCGGGCATCCCGGTGCAGCACTCGGACGAGCTGGAAAAGATCGTCAGCGACAACGGCGTCTCCATCGGCGTCATCGCGACTCCCGCCGGTGCCGCCCAGCCGGTCTGCGACCGCCTCGTGGCCGCCGGTGTGACGTCCATCCTGAACTTCGCGCCGACCGTGCTGACCGTCCCGGACGGTGTCGACGTACGCAAGGTCGACCTCTCCATCGAGCTACAGATCCTCGCCTTCCACGAGCAGCGCAAGGCCGGCGAGGAGGCCGCCAACCAGGCGGCGCACCCGACCGCCGCGCACCGCGGCGACTCCGCCGAGCAGGGCCCTGACGGGGACGTCCCCGCCGTGATGCCGGCATGAGTCTCCTCGTCGTCGGGCTGAGCCACCGCAGCGCGCCGGTCAGTCTCCTGGAGCGGGCCACGCTGAACGCGGACGCCCAGTTCAAGCTCCTCCAGGACACGGTCGCCGCCGAACCGGCCGCCGAGGCCGCGGTGTTGGCCACCTGCAACCGCATCGAGCTCTACGCCGACGTGGACAAGTTCCACGCGGGCGTCGCCGAACTGTCCACGCTGCTCGCCCAGCACAGCGGCGTCGGCCTGGACGAGCTCACTCCTTATCTCTACGTGCACTACGAGGACCGGGCCGTCCACCACCTCTTCTCGGTGGCCTGCGGCCTCGACTCGATGGTGGTCGGCGAGGGCCAGATCCTCGGCCAGATCAAGGACTCCCTCGCCAAGGCGCAGGAACTGCACTCCGCCGGGCGGCTGTTGAACGAGCTGTTCCAGCAGGCCCTCAGAGTCGGCAAGCGCGCCCACTCCGAGACCGGCATCGACCGCGCGGGCCAGTCCCTGGTGACCTTCGGCCTTCAACAGCTCTCCTCCGGCACGGCGGTCGACGCCTGGGCCAAGGGGAAACGCGCCCTGGTCATCGGCGCCGGTTCCATGTCGTCGCTGGCCGCCGCGACCCTCGCCCGCGCCGGGGTCGCCGAGATCGTCGTCGCCAACCGCACGTCCGACCGCGCCGAGCGCCTCGCCCAGATCATCACCGAGAGCCCCGAAACGGACGTGTCCGCCCGCGCGGTACCGATGGATTCGGTGCCGTTCGAGCTGACACGTGCCGATGTCGCCGTGTCCTGCACGGGAGCGACGGGACTCGTCCTCACGGCCGAAACGGTCGCGGAGGCGGTCGAGGGCCGGGTGTCGCAGGACGCCACGGTCGGTCGTACGGCTGCGAAGAGCGGCGTACGCGAAGAGCTTCCGCCGACGTCCGTCGGGACCGAGGACGGCTGTCCGCTGGACCTGTCCGCGGTGCAGGGGGCGACCGGCTTCTCCGTGATGGGGGAGGCCGCCGTGGCCGGGATGGACGCGGCGACGCTGGAGCAGCACGCGGCCTGGGTCGGCGGCAGCGCCGTCGACCGGCGCGAGGCGGCCCGGCGTACGCCCGAGGCCGAGGCGGAACTCATCACCGAACTCGCCACCATGGCCGCGACCGTCGGACGCATCCCCGAGCGCCGCAGGCCCGAGCCAGTCGCCCACATCCCGCGCCCCGCGCCCGTGTTGTCGCTCCTCGACCTCGCGATGCCGCGGGACGTCGACGGCGCCGTGCACCGGCTGGCCGGAGTGCGGCTCGTGGACATCGAGTCGCTCGCCGAGGCTTCGGCGGACGCTCCGATGGCGGCGGACGTGGACGCGGTCCGGCGTATCGTCTCCGACGAGGTCGCGGCCTTCGGGGCAGCCCAGCGGGCCGCGCACATCACGCCGACCGTGGTTGCCCTGCGCGCCATGGCCGCCGAGGTCGTCGCGGGCGAGATCGCCCGGCTCGACGGACGGCTGCCCGGCCTCGACGACAAGCACCGCGCGGAGATCACCCAGACCGTGCGACGCGTCGTCGACAAGCTGCTGCACGCACCGACCGTACGGGTCAAGCAGCTCGCGGCCGAGCCCGGCGGCGCCGGGTACGCGGACGCGCTGCGCACCCTGTTCGACCTCGACCAGGAGACGGTGGCCTCCGTCTCCAGGGCCGTAGAAGACTCTGAGATCAGCAAGAACCGAGGGCCAGCATGAGTAGCACGCGTGAGCCGCAGGGGCGCGCCGGTGTCGAGAGGCCGACCGCGCGGAGGCCCGAAGGGCTGAGCACGGCCGGAC
>NZ_JBHXME010000287.1:0-6742 GCF_042721125.1 Streptomyces sp. NPDC058469 | reverse complement strand
GTGGGGGAGGGGCCGGGCAGGTCCGGCGGGGACGTCTCGACGAGGCTCGACGCGGTGATCGTGAGGTCCGCGTGCGGGTCCATCAGGTCGAAGCCGGTGACCTGGGTGCCCCAGTAGTCCCAGTACGACCAGGTGGGTGTCGTCGGGTTCACCGTGACGCGCGCGTCCAGCGTGGTCTGGCCGGGGAGCGTCAGTGGGGTCATCCTCACCTCGTTGTGGGAGGAGACGGCCGCCTGGGCGTACGACACGCTGGTGGTGTGGCGGATGCGAAGCCTACGGGTCATCTCAGGCTCCTTCCTGGGCCCACTCGACGGGCCCCTGGTACGGGAAGAACAACTCCGCCACCGCCTCCGCCGAGTCCATGCAGGCGTGCTGCAAGTCCTTGAGGAGGGCGGGCAGTTGCTCTTCCAAGGCGTGCGAGTCCAGGTATTCGAGGCGGGTGCGCAGCCGGCCGATGGGGCGCCGGGCCGGGTCCTGGCGCTGGCGGCCGAGCGCGGTCAGGCACTCCTCGGCCGTCGTCAGCGCGTGCAGCGCCGAGCGCGGGAAGTCCCGGTCCATGAGCAGGAATTCGGCCACTCTCGGGGTGTCCCCGAAACCGCCGTACACGCGCGCGTACGCCTCGTCGGCGCCGCTCGCGCTGAGCAGTGTCGGCCAGTCGGGCGCGTGCGCCGCGTCCAACACCCGTACCGACAGCAGCCGTACGGTCATGTCCACCCGTTCAAGGCTGCGGCCGAGGACGACGAAACGCCAGCTGTCGTCGCGGCTCATCGTCGAGTCGGCGAGGCCGAAGAAGAGGGCCGCGCGGCGCCGTACGAGCTCCAGATAGGCGTAAGGGCCCGTACGGCGGGCCGCCAGGCGTTGGTCGGCCAGGGCGTGCCAGGTGGAGTTGAGGCACTCCCACATCTCCGAGGAGACGGCTTCCCGGGCGCTGCGGGCGTTGAGCCGGGCGGCGCCGAGCGCGCCCTCGATGGAACACGTCGAGCGGGCGTCGAACGCGAGCTGGTCCAACACCTGCTGCATGTCGACGCGTTGGCCGCCCGCGTCGACCCCGAGGATCGCGTACAGCGACCGGCAGGCCACGTCCTCGTCGCGCCAGGGGTCCTCCAGCAGGCGGTGCAGATAGGCGTCGAGGATGCGCCCGGTGTTGTCGGCGCGCTCGACATAACGGCCCGTCCACGTCAGGGCCTCGGCTATCCGGGAGAGGATCACGTCGTTCACTGCTGCTGCGCCCCTTCCTGTACGACCGTGGGGTTGCCGTCGGGGCCGAGCTGGCGGGGTGCCACCTCGGGCGGTTCGCCGTCCGGGGTCAGCGGCTCGGGCTGTTCGGCGGGGCCCTCCGCGAGCACCCAGGTGTCCTTGGAGCCGCCGCCCTGGCTGGAGTTGACGATCAGGTTGCCCTCCTGGAGGGCGACGCGGGTGAGGCCGCCGGGCAGCACCCAGACGTCGGTGCCGTCGTTCACGGCGAACGGGCGCAGGTCGATGTGGCGCGGTGCCATGCGTTCGCCCGCGAGGGTGGGCGAGGTGGACAGGGCGACGGGGCGCTGCGCGATCCAGCCGCGCGGGTCGGCGGCGACGGCTTTGCGAGTGCGTTCGAGGGTCTTCGCGTCCGCCTTGGGTCCGATGACGATGCCCATGCCCCCGGCGCCGTCGACCGGCTTCACGACGAGTTGGTCGATCTGGTCGAGGACCGCCTCCAACTGGCCCGGCTCGTCAGGGCGGTAGGACTCCACGTTGGGGAGAATCGGTTCCTCGGAGAGGTAGTAGCGGATGAGGTCGGGGACGTAGGTGTAGAGGAGCTTGTCGTCCGCGATGCCGTTGCCGACCGCGTTCGCGAGTGTGACGTTCCCGGCCTGGGCCGCGTTCATGATGCCCGGGCAGCCGATCACCGAGTCGGGGCGGAAGTGCAGCGGGTCGAGGAAGTCGTCGTCCAGCCGCCGGTATACGACGTGGACGGGCACCTCGCCGCGCGTGGTGCGCATCCACACCCGGTTGTTGCGGCACACCAGGTCGTGCCCCACCACCAGCTGCACGCCCATCAGCCGCGCGAGCAGGGCGTGTTCGAAGTAGGCGGCGTTCCCCGGTCCCGGGGTGAGGACCACGACCCGGGGGTCCTGGGTGCCCGCGGGCGCGGCGGCCCGCAGCGCGGCCAGCAGTCGTCCCGCGTACCCGTCGACGGGGACCACGTGCTGCTCGGCGAAGAGCGAGGGGAAGATCCGCGTCATGGCTCTGCGGTTCTCGATGACGTACGAAACCCCGCTGGGCACCCGCACGTTGTCTTCCAGCACCCGGAAGTCGCCGGCCTCGTCCCGTACGAGGTCGATGCCGGCGACGTGGATGCGGACCCCGCCCGGTGGCTCGACGCCCTGCGCGGCCCGATGGAAATGAGCCGAGTTGAGGAGCAGCCGCCAGGGCACGACCCCGTCCTCGAAGGCACGGCAGTGCGAGTACGCGTCGGAGAGATAGGCCTCCAACGCCCGCACTCTCTGCGCCACCCCGCGCTGGATGAGATCCCACTCCAGCGCGTCGATGATCCGGGGCACCAGGTCCAGTGGCCAGGGCCGTTCCTCGCCCGCGAAGGCGTAGGTCACGCCGCGGTCGGTGAACGCGCGGGCCATCTGGTCCGCGCGGAAGCGCAGTTCACTCGGCTCGATGGGCTGGAGTGCCGCCAGTACCGGCTCGTAGGCGGCTCTGACCTCACCCGGCCGCACAAACATCTCGTCCCACGCATCGGCCAATGCGTATGCGTCAAATATGTCCGCCATGAGGGGACGTTAGAGGCGATACGTAACACGACGATCTCTGAGTGATTTCCGGCAGCTCACGCGGAAAGTGATACGCCGGGGGACTCGGCGGCCGTGGCCCGACACCCCCCAGCTTGTTGCAAGGGGAGGCACGGAGGCCGGGAGATAGTGGGTTATATCGGCGGTTTTCGGGGGCTGTTCGAGCGGGAGCCGTGTTGCGGAGCAGGACCGGTCCGCGCATAGTTGCGCTGCAAAGAGCCGGGAACCGGGGGTGGGATGGGCGATGGCCGGGCACGGGACGGACGAGCATCCACACGGTGCTGACCGACTCTGCGATACCGGGGACCGCGTGTACTCCCGGGCCGTACGACGGGGCCGGGTGCCGCGCACGGACGCCGAACCGGTGCCGTGCCTGCTGGAGCTGGCCCTCCTCCACCCCGACCCCGACGACATGGCCTGGCTGGTCCCGACCGCCCCGCAGGAGGTCATGAGCCGGCTGCTGCGCGGGGTCTACGACGAGGTCAGCGAGAGCCACCGGCGGGTGGGTTCGGCGGTCGCCGCCTTCGAGTGGTACGCCGGTCTCGGCCGCCGTATCCAGGCGTCCGCGTCGGCGTCGGTGTCCCTGGAGGGCGCCGCGATCCGCGTCCTGGACGGCCTCTCCCGCATCCAGGCGGCGATGGACGACGCGACGGAGGCCTGCACCGGCGAGGTCCTCACCGTCCAGCCCGGCGGCATCCGCCGCGAACCGGAGCTCACGGAGGGCCTGCACCGGGCCCTCGCCCTGCGCTCGCGCGGGGTACGGATGCGCGACCTGTACACCCACGTGGCCCGCCACGGCCAGGGCCTGCTCAACTACCTGGAGTTGATGGGCGACGCGGTGGAGGCGAGGACGCTCGACGAGGTCGTCGACCGCCTGATCCTCTTCGACCGCACGGTCGCCTTCATCCCCGCCAACGCCGACCACACGATGGCCCTGGAGCTGCGCCACCCGGCGTTGATCGACTACTTCGTCACGGTCTTCGACCGCCTGTGGCGCCTGGCGATCCCCGTCGCGGCCCCGCTGCCGGACACGGGCATCGAGGGCATCTCCCACCGCGAACAGTCCATCGCCGCCCTGCTCGCGGACGGCCACCAGGACGCGGTGATCGCGGAACGGCTCGGCATAAGCGTGCGGACGTGCCGCGCCCACATCGCGCGGCTGTCGGAGACCCTGGGCGCGGCCAGCCGCACCCAACTCGGCGTGCGCATCGCCCAGGTGGGCCTGGACGGCGCCTCGTCACGCATGCCGGACGTCCCCGTGCAGCTCACCCCGGCGGATCGAGAATCCCCGACTGCCCGATGAGGTAGCCGAGTTGGGCCCGGCTCTCGCTGCCGAGGGTGGCGGCGAGTTTGGCTATGTGGACTCGGGCGGTGCGGATGTTCATGCCGAGGCGGTCGGCGATGACGGCGTCGGTGTGGCCTTCGACGAGGAGGCCGGCGATGGCGTGCTGGCGGGGGGTGATGCCGTTCGGGGAGGGGCGTTGGACGGCCTCGGGGTACATGGGGGTGGCGAGGTGCCAGAGGCGGTCGAAGACGTTGATGAAGTAGTCGATCAGCGCGGGATGGCGGACTTCCAGGGCGAGACTGCGGTCCCTGCTGGCGGGGATGAAGGCGACCGTGCGGTCGATGACGATCAGGCGGTCGGTGACCTCGTCCAGGGTGCGGGCCTCCGCGTCGCCCCGCAGTTGCTCGTAGCGGGCCAGGACGAGTGGCCTGTGTCGCTGGGTGTGCTGGTAGAGGGTGCGGATGTGTCCGCCGCGGTCGAGCAGGGCCTGGTCGCGGACGAGCGCGATGGCTTGTGCTTCATGACTGCGGGGGTTGATGTTGGGCTGGATGGCGAGAAGCTCGCCCGTGGCGTCCGCCATGGCCTCGGTGATGGCCTGGTTGATGCGCTCCTTGTCACCGAGGACGGTGAGGGTCGAGGTCTCCGTGGCCGCCGTACGGGAGCCGTCGAGCCGCAGCAGCGGCGCGTAGGTGGTCTCCAGGCGCTCCTCCAGGCGCCGCTCGTCCGCGATCCGCTCGGCCGACCGTCGTAGCAGCCGGTGGAGGACGGAGGCGGGCGCGACGGGGCGCAGCCAGCCGGGGTCGTCCCCGAGCTCGGGCTGCAGCAGGCCGAGACCGACCAGGCACGGTGCCTCGTCGGTGTCGTCGGCACGCACCCGTCCGACGCGCAGGGCTCGGACATACAGGCTCAGGCCTGCCTCGCACAGGTCATCCGCTCCGTGCGTGTGCGCCTCGGTCACGGTGTGCCGTCTCCTCCCGGTGCCGGGTCGTCCTTGTTCAGGATCCCCGACTGGGCTATGAGAAAGCCGAGCTGGGCGCGGCTGCCGCTGCCCAGGGCCGTGGCGAGCTTGGCGATGTGGGCCCGGCAGGTCCGCACGTTCATGCCCAGCCGGCGGGCGATGGCCTCGTCGACGTGGCCCTCGATCAGGAGCTTGGCGATGGAGTGCTGGATGTCGGTGATGCCGTCGGGGGCGGTTTCGTAGGGGGCGCCGGCGCTCAGCGGGACCGCGCGGTTCCACATGAACTCGAAGACCTTGATCAGGTAGCTCACGAGACCGGGGTGACGCAGTTCCAGGGCGACCTGACGGTCGTCACGGATCGGGATGAAGGCGACGGTCTCGTCGCAGATGATGAGGCGCTCGACCAGTTCGTCGATGGTGCGGTACTCCACCTTGCCGTCGGTGAAGTTGTCCACCCACGCGAGCCGCTCCGGGCTGTATCTGGCCGTGTGCTGGTACAGGGTCCGGATGCGTACCCCTCGCTCGATCAGCGGCCTGTCGCGTTCGAGCGCCTCGACGAGCCGGCGTTCCGGGTGGCGGTGGCTCGGCTGCACCGCGAGCACCTCGTTCTGGCACTGTGCCGTCGCCAGGTCGAGCGCCGCGTTGATGCGGTCGAGGCCCTCCAGTACGGAGATCGAGTGGGTGGACTCGGTCACCTGGGCGCTCAGCGCCATAAACGGCTCGAAGACGTCGGCCATGTCGATGGACAGCCGTCGGCGGTCCGTGATCTCGCGTTCGATCGGATTGAGCCGCTGAGCCAGGGCGACCGCCGGGGGAACCGGGCACAGCCAGTTCGCGTCGTCCGGATCCGGGTGGAGCAGGGCGAACTCCATCAAACACGGGGCAGGCTCCACGTCTGCGCGTGCGATACGTCCCGTGCGGAGTGCGTTCGCGTAAAGACGACCTCCTTCCTCACACAACTCCGTCACAGCGTGGGGATGCGTCGCTTTGGTCCGATTCATTGTCAAATCTCCACCCCCCAGGGTCCTGAACATGCAGGAACATGATGCACCGATCGTGTGGCCATGACGTGCCCGAATGAGCCATCGTCTTACTCGACGGGGGAAGAGGGACCTTCAAGTGAGGACGAAGCCGACTATGCGTAAGAGAATGCTTCGCTCGGTGCTGGTCGCCGCCTTCTCCGCCGTTGTGGCCTTCGGAACTCTGAGTGGCCTCTCTGGTGCGAAGAGTGAGGTGCGGCAGGACACCGCCTGGTCACTCGCGGCCGACACCGCGACCGTGGCCGCCGGCGACACTTCTGTGACCGCAGATGACACTGCGTGGAGTTGACGTGACCACCCCACCCGACGACCGCTCCTTCCGACGCGAGATGGCCACGGCCTACCGCTCCGGCTGGCACTTCATCGACCTGGCCACCGCCATCCCCCACAGCGGTGACTCGCTCATGGTGACCGTGTTCGGTGAGCCGGTCGTCGTGACGCGGGACGAGGACGAGGACCTACGGGCGTACCGGTGTCTGCGGCGGCCTCGGGGGGCGCCGCAGCCAGTTCGATGTGCTATTCGGTACGGAATGATCTTTGTGAATCTTGACCAACGAGACCACCGGCTGGTGGAACCGGATGCCCCCGCGAACGCCGAAGCCGCCGAGCAGACATATCTGCCCGCCTTCGACTACGACACGGACGGCTGCTACCCGACGCCCGCGATCGGCCCGGACGG